>NZ_JBHWZS010000158.1:0-19126 GCF_042728155.1 Streptomyces sp. NPDC060209 | reverse complement strand
GCCGGATGCTGCTGCCCACTCCCCGCGTCACCCGCCAGGCCCTGCGGATCGCCCGTGAACACGGCTGTGACCTTCAGCCGGGTGGTGGCGTAGGCGGCGATGGCGTCGCGCTGGTACACGGCGAGCCCCGGGGCGATCGCCTCGTAGGCGGTGCGCCAGGTGTCGTTGTCCACTCAGGAGTGTCCAATGGCCCGGTATTCCTCGGCGGAGACGGCACGTAGCTGGGTCCGCCCGCATTTGGGCATCGATCTCGGCCTGCACGGGAACGGCGTCGGCCGTATGGCCCGCGGCCATGAGTTTAGCCAGCCGGATCATCTATGCGGTGCGCTCACCGTGCCTGGCGCCAGCCGTCGGCCTGACTCGTCGCGGCAGCGCGCCGTGCGACATTCTCGGCGAGTTCCCGGAATTCGTGCATGTTCTCCGCGTACTGGGAGGACTGGATGCCCTCGAAGAGGTTCTCCGGTCGGTTGATGGTCATGGGGTTGCCGTCCTTTCCGGATCGCTCCAGGTCAGCGATCGTGCGGGAGACGGTGCCGGCCAGGTCATCGAGCCGGTCGCGTTCCGTGAGCAGCTGCCGGTGTTGGCCCCGCAGGGCAATCACCTCGTCGACCTGCTCGGATAGGATCCGGCCGACCTCCGGCAGCCCGACGCCCAGCGCCCGCAGCACGAAGATCTGTTGCAGAAGTAGAAGCTGGTGCTCCGCGTAGTAGCGGTGACCGCCTGCGCCGATACGGGCCGGCGGCAGCAAACCGATCTCGTCGTAGTGGCGCAGTGTCCGGGCGGTCACGCCCGACATTCGGGCCAGCTTCGAGATCGGCCAGTCGATCCCACTCCCGCATCTGTGTGTCGCCCGGCCGGTTCCTCCGGCCCTGGTCAAGACGGTAGGAGCTGCCGTAACGGCAACTACAACCGAGAGCTCGACGATCTCGCTGTTCCGAGTCGCAGACCTGTATGTTCGCGACTTTCTGCCTGACCATGACTCATTGGCGTCACAGATGGCTCCGCAGGTGCCATATATGGCTCGCAATGACGCCACGCGTGTGCCATTATGGCATCAGGGCAAGGGGTGCGCGCAGCGCGTGAATGGACAATCAAGGGGGAGACGGGTTATGGAGACAGTGCACAGGCAGCAGCAGACGGCACCCACCGCCTACGCAGCCTTCGCCCGCTTCGTGCTCTGCGGCGGGGGACTGGGGCTCGCCTCCAGCTTCGCCGTGGCGGGCCTCGCCTCCTGGATTCCCTGGGGCCTGGCCAACGCCCTGATAACCGTGGTCTCCACGCTCCTCGCCACCGAACTGCACGCCCGCTTCACCTTCGGCGCGGGCGGGCGCGCGACCTGGCGCCAGCATGTGCAGTCAGCTGGATCAGCGGCGGCCGCGTACACACTGACCTGCGCGGCGATGATTGTCCTGCAGCAACTGGCGGCGGAGCCGGGTGCCGTGCTTGAGCAGATCGTTTACCTGTCCGCCTCCGCAGTCGCCGGCGTCGCTCGGTTCGCGATCCTGCGCCTCGTCGTCTTCGCACGGAACCGCTCGCTGGCCGCAACCGCAGTTCGCCCTGTGCGCGCGACCGTCGCCCGCACCTCAACTGCGGCCTCCTCTGCGGCGCTCTGCCACGCGGCGTGAGCGCTTGTTCTTCACCCACTTCGCTGTGGCTGCGGCGCTCCTCATGCTGCGAGCCCCCGCGTGGGGGCGGCCTTCAGGTCTGCCGGTCCGCCCCGGTGAGCCGGCGAGTGACCGCAAGGCGCAGACCCGGTCATGAGCCGGCCACCTGCGTCGGCTGCCACCGCGTCCAACCACTGAAAGAGGCGGCGCCGCGCACTGGCTTCGTCCGCGTCCGCGTTGCGGGTGCGGCGGGGCGCTTTCGCTACATGCGCTGGTGGTGATGGTCGGCCACGTGTAGCAGTTGGTGCGATCACTCATGGTGGGGACTTTCGTCGCCTTATTGCGAGCGTCGGTGGAGGGCCACTCCTGCTACCACCCTGCTACCTTGTGGTTATGAGTAGCGACAGGAAGCAGACCCAGATCCGGTTGGCCCCTGACCTCCTGGCAGCCGGGAAGGATGCCGCAGCCGCCCGAGGGCTGGACTTCAATAAGTACGTGGAGCGCCTCATCTCCGAGGACACGACCGGCGCCCGCTCGGCCGGCATGGTTGCCGCCCAGCGTCTGATCGACGCCCACGGAGACTATCTCGACGGCCTGGAGGCCGATCTCGAGGCTCAGCACTCCCCTGCGTCGCAGAACCGGGGTACCGCTGCGTGAGCGTGCCGCTGCATGTCGATCTGTCCTGGATCCGCTGTAACTGAGAGCTTCAGTCGGCCCGTGAGCGGCCGACTGAGCCCGACATGGCTGAGTGGGTCCTCGAGAGAGCGTGCAGGGTGCAGGTTCCTCTTGAGCGGGTGTTTGGTGTCAGATCGGCTGGAGGTGGGCGACGGGTGGGGCGGGCGGTGGACTTGCAAAGTGGAAGGCAGCCCGGCCGGTGTGTTGTCTGCCCGGTCCGCACAGTGGGGCGTATCGAAGTCACGCCCACGTAGCCTCTTCCTGTGCCAGCCTCCCGCCCGCATCGCGTCGCCGTCCTTGTGCTCGAGGGTGCGAAGCCTCTCGATGTCGGAATTCCTGCGCAGGTGTTCACGACCCGCGCGAGCATGCCGTACGAAGTGCGGGTGTGCGGGGCGACACCCGGTCTCGTGACCGGCGGCGATGGCCTCGCGTACCACGTCGCCCACGGCCTCGATGCGCTTGCATGGGCCGACATCGTCTTCGTCCCCGGCTACCGGTTCCCAGACCGCGACGACCCGCCGCAGGCCGTCGTCGAGGCACTGATCGCCGCCCACGAACGGGGCGCGCGGCTCGCCGCCATTTCGACGGGCGCCTTCGCGCTCGCCGCCACGGGCCTGCTCGACGGCAGGCGCGCTACGACGCACTGGCACTACACGCGGGTACTCGTGGCCAGGCATCCGCTCGTCCAGGTCGACGAGGACGTGCTGTTCGTCGATGAGGGCAGCGTGCTCACTTCGGCCGGCGCCGCCTCCGGCATCGACCTGTGCCTGCACATCCTGCGCAGCGATCTCGGTGTGGCCGCGTCCAACCACGCGGCCCGGCGCCTGGTTGCGGCCCCCTACCGCAGCGGCGGCCAGGCCCAGTACGTGCCGCGCAGCGTCCCCGAGCCGCTCGGCGAGCGGTTCGCCGCCACCCGTGAGTGGGCGCTGCACCGGCTCGGCGAGCCCCTCACCCTGGACATCCTGGCGCGGCAGGCGGGGGTCTCGCCGCGCACGTTTTCCCGGCGCTTCGTCGAGGAGACCGGCTACACACCGATGCAGTGGGTGATGCGCGCCCGCATCGACTTGGCCCGCGAACTGCTCGAGCGCTCGCAGCGCAGCGTCGAACAGATCGCCGCCGACATCGGGCTCGGCACCGGCGCGAACCTGCGCCTGCACTTCCAGCGCATCCTCGGCACCACACCGAGCGAGTACCGGCGCACCTTCACCCGGGGCGAATAACCCGCCCGGAACCGCCTGGCGGGATCCTTTCGAACCGTGGCGATCCCGCCACTGTTAGCGGCGCGAGCCGCGAGCGAGCCTGGTGTGGAAGGGAAGGGACATCACTCATGACTCGCATCGCCATCAATGGCTTCGGCCGCATCGGACGCAATGTGCTGCGCGCACTGCTGGAGCGCGACAGCACCCTCGAAATCGTGGCCGTCAACGACCTGACGGAGCCTGCCACCCTCGCCCGGCTGCTTGCTTACGACAGCACGGCTGGCCGGCTCGGGCGCCCGGTGACCGTCGACGGGGACGCCCTCGTCGTTGACGGCCGTCGGATCACGGTGCTGGCCGAGCGTGAACCGGCGCAGTTGCCGTGGGCCGAACTCGGCGTCGACATCGTCCTGGAAGCCACCGGCCGCTTCACCTCAGCCAAGGCAGCCCAGGCCCACCTCGATGCGGGCACGAAAAAGGTACTCGTCAGCGCGCCGTCGGACGGCGCCGACGTCACGCTCGCGTTCGGAGTCAACACCGACGCCTACGACCCGGCCACGCACGTGATCGTCTCGAACGCCTCCTGCACCACCAACGCGCTTGCGCCGCTGGCCGCGGTCCTCGATAAAATCGCCGGAATCGAGCACGGGTTCATGACGACGGTGCACGCCTACACGCAGGAGCAGAACCTGCAGGACGGTCCGCACCGCGACGCCCGTCGCGCCCGAGCCGCAGGCGTCAACATCGTGCCGACCACGACCGGCGCCGCCAAGGCGATCGGCCTGGTGCTGCCGCACCTCGACGGCAAGCTGTCGGGCGACTCGATCCGCGTACCGGTTCCGGTGGGCTCGATCGTCGAACTCAATACGACCGTCGCCCGCGACGTGACGCGCGACGACGTGCTGGCGGCCTACCGCGCCGCAGCGCAGGGACCGCTCGCCGGCATTCTCGAGTACTCGGACGACCCGCTCGTGTCGTCCGACATCACGGGCAGTCCCGCCTCGGCGATCTTCGACTCGGCCCTCACCCGCGTCGACGGCCGCCACGTCAAGGTGGTCGCCTGGTACGACAACGAGTGGGGCTTCTCGAACCGCGTGATCGACACGCTCGAACTCCTCGCCACCCGCTGACCGGACGCCGGGGTGGTACCCGCTTCCGGCGACCGCGCCGGCCAGCACTTCCTTTGGGCGCTCTCGTTGGCCAGACGGGCCAACGAGAGCGAGAAGCGGTCCGCTCGGCTTCCGGAGGGTGTGGGAGCGCTCGACGGCCGGTCAGGGCACCCTTCGAACAGGCGGTGGAAGATCCACGTGACGGTGCACCGCTGCTTGCGCCGCGCGTCCAGGTCCGCCCGCAGGATCCCGTCGATCACTGGCTTGTACTGATTTAAGGCCGACGGCCGCGAGGGCAGTTTCTTCCTTTGCTCCGGCCAGACCGAGCCCACCGCCTCGCGTCCCGTCCGCCACGACACGTTGTACTCAGTGCCGCCCGGCGCCGGGGGCAGTCAGCTCGGCGATCGCCTCGGGGCGCAGTTTGGAGTGGTGGCGGACGTTCTCCGACTTCTTGCGCGGGGACGTTGCCATCAGCATCAGCAGCGACGCGCCCTGCTCGCCGAGGTGGGTCAAGGCGGAATCGCGGTACTCATGCAGGTCCCAGTCGATTCCTGGCCCGCGTACGGCCCGGCGTGCTTGTCCAGCAGTGCACGGGCCTGGCCGGTGTCCGGGCACACCGCCGCGGGGCTGACGACCTGGCCGGGCCCGGGGGCGGCGGTGGGGGACGAACACCGGCCTGCGGGCGGCAACTACTCCCCTTGTCCCGCGTCGCTGTCCTCGCCAACAAGTGGAGGTCGCGCGGATCCAAGCGAAGGCCGACCGTGGAGTCGAGGCGCCCCGGAGAAGGTGACCGTTCGTGCAACACATCGTCAACCGAGCCTCTATGCCCCTTGGGGCGTAGAGGTGGCAACCACCGTGGGAAGGGCGCAGGTCGCAGCGTGACTGCCGCTCGGACTGCACAGCCGTCATCAAGCGCAATTGGCTGGTGCCCTCATCCTGGTTTCAGGATTTGGTTGTCATCCATGCGCTGCAGGTGCTGTCAATGACATGCCCGTTGCTCCACTTGCCAGCGCAGACCCGGAACTCGAGGATCCACTTCCCGGTGACGTTCTTGTTCTGGCATCGATACGTCTGGAAGCCAGCGGTGTTCCAGATAGTTCCTTGCCGAACGGCCGCCTGGCTCTCGGGGTAGATGCTGCGCCAGACAACGAGGGTCAAGTGCCCGTCCGCCTTCTGGTCGATGACCTCGAACCAGTCCCCAGTGTGGCGGAAGCAGCCCTGACCCACGGAGTTATTGACGCACTCGGTCGCAGTGGGTGTAGAGCTACTCAGCATCCTCGGTGCGAGGTAGCGCCCGTCCTGTCAGTCCGGATGGGTTGCGCGCCCGATCGCCTCGCGTATTCGCCGACCGCGCCTGCTGGAGCCGCGCCGGGGCGGAAGTAACTGCACTGGCGTCGCCTACATGAAAAGGGCTCATCCTGGACGGCGACGCCGGCCTGGCAGAAGTTGTCCAGCGCGGTCGCGCGCACGCAGTGGTCGGTGGCGATGCCACCACGTCAACGTCCCGGGCCTACGTGCTGGAGTCCATCCCGCTATCGACTGTGCGGAAAGTCTCCGGGCAAAGCTCGATTTAGCTATGAGCAGCACACATGACCGTCTGTCACCAGTGGTGATGGTCTGGGACGATGAGCCCGCAACCCTGCCTTCCCTTTTTGGAGTGCCCCCGGTGAAATCGCGCTGTCTCGCCCCTCTCATTGCGGTGGCTATCGCAGCTGCTCTGACTGCCTGTAACCCGCAGCAAGCGGATGACAAGCCGGCTGGCGGCACGTCCAGTTCTACCGCGTCGGCAGTCTCACCGGCACCTGGTGGCCCTGCCCCTGGCGCCGGCAGTCTCAGCCTTCCCGATGCCATCGACGCACTCCCGGACGATACGGAGAAGCGCGACGGATACGAGCGGGACAGCTTCAGACACTGGATCGACGAGGACCGCGACGGCTGCGAGACCCGGGCCGAGGTCCTCCTCGAGGAAGCCACCACCAAGCCCAAGCAGGGCGAGCGCTGCGCGCTCACCGGAGGCACGTGGATGTCGTACTACGACAAGGTGAAGGTCACTGACGCCCGGAAGCTGGACATCGACCACATGGTCCCGCTCGCCGAAGCCTGGGACAGCGGCGCCTACGGCTGGACCCCCGAGCGCCGACAGGCCTACGCCAACGATCTCGGCTCGCAGCGGTCCCTGGTCGCCGTCACGGCGAAGAGCAACCGCTCCAAGAGCGACAAGGACCCCGACCAGTGGCTGCCCCCGGCCCCGAGTGCCCGCTGTACCTACGCTGCCGACTGGACCGCCACCAAGCTGCGATGGAAGCTGAGCGCCGACCAGAACGAACGAGGCGCCTTGCTCAAGCTTGCGAAGGAGTGCCCCGACACCACAGTCGAGTTCGAAGAGGTCGGGCAGTAGAGCGATCACAACCTGAAGGTTGAGCCTCCCGTCCGTTGGATCCCGGGCGGGCGCAGGAGGGCCGGGGCACGGGCTCAGCTGCACTTCTCCGCTGGAGGCTGGCAGTGGATGAAGCGGGCGTCGGCAGTGTGCTGTGCGTGCGCATGGTGGTGAGGTCGATTGCGACGTCCGAGCCGATATCCCGCTGCATCGGATTGGGCCGGATGGATAACGGAACCCGGTGCGGCGGGACCCGCCGCACGGACTGTCGGGGGACAAAAACATATGGCGTGGGACGAGTGGGAACAGCTGAAGGCCCAAGCGGCCGAACGGCATTCGGCGCAGATGCAGCTCAACCAGTACCCCGCCGATACCGGAACCAGCGGGGGAACAGGACAAGGAGGCAGGGGCGATGAGCTCCGTGTCAACCACGACTCCCTCAACGGGAAACCGGACGCCGCCGACAAACTCGCCGACCATCTCACCCCGGGTGGCCCAGCCACCCCTGGACCGGCGTGCGGTTCACCGCCTCATGGCGCAGCCGCGAACCCCTGACGCCGATCCTCGTCGTCCCCGACCAGATCGCCGAGATCAGCGCCGACACCGCCCAGGACGCAGGAGTCTGGCCCCACTCAGTCCGCTACGTCCGGCTACGCCAGGACACGACCGTGGCCGACGTGCCCGCCTTCGGCGAGGGAGCGCAGCCCTCCACCGGATGACATCCCCCCCAGACCGGCCGCCTCACTGCAGGCCGACCTGAGGGTTGCAGATCGGGCAGACCTCGATGTCGGGCTCGGCGAGCGAGATGGCTACTTCCTCGCGGTTGATGTAGCCGAAGTCGTTCTTGTACAACGTGCAGTTCCCGTGGTGCAGCAGCGCACTGTCGCTGGAGCGCTGGGGCTCTTCGACTGCTCGGCCCGCGCTTGGTCCTGTCGGCGCTTGCTACCGCCCGGCGAGATCCATCTGGTGGCTATCCAAGCCCTGCGACCGGCGCCGAGCGGCCTGTCCGCGACTTGAAGGTGGGCCGTCCCAGGGGGTCGGCGCGTCCGGGGCGGCTGGCAGTCGTTGGAGTGGATATGACAGTGAATCCACGATGTGTGCCCGATGACTTCTCCGATGACGTTCTCGCCAGCTGCCCCGGCATGTCGGTGCGAGATCAGGAGCTGTTGCGGGCGGCGGTCCGTGAAGCGCTCGAGGGGCACCCGGTGGGGGAGTGGACTCTCAGGTTCGCCGACGTGATCATCGACAACCGTGAAGAGCCCTTCGCGAAGTCGTTCTTCGACCGGTCAGTGGCCCGGGGAATGAGGCAAGCATTCGGGGAGGGCTACCGCTGCTGAAGAGTCCGCAGGGTTGCCGAACCAGCGGAGAGCACGAAGCCTGCTTCGGCCCGTTTTCATGTGCGATACCCGGACTGTGTGTTCGAAAAGTGATGCAGGGGCTCTGTTACCTGACTGGGGCCGCCCTGTTCGGCTGTACGCCCGCGGGTGGCCCGGTCCTGCGCCGGGGTGCGCAAGCGGTTGCCATCGATCACCTGAGGGGTGGGTGCAGTGGGCAACGAATGTCGGGGTCATGCTGATCTCGGTTAATTGTCTGATGCATACGACAGTTACGGAAATGTCCACACTCGGTTACCGGGGTCGAGTTGTTCTCCCGCCCCCCGGGAGGAAGCCACACAGTGTGTGTTCCCGGCCCGCAACGGGTCGGGGACCCGTACCGCCCTTTGAGCCTGTGACCAGGCCCAGGGCACTGTGATTGAGGGGACATCACCTATGTCTGCTTCTTCGACCGCCCGCCGCGCTGCCGCTACCGTCCTCGCGGCCGGCGCCGTTGTCTCAGCCATCGCGCTGCCGGCTTCCGCCCAGGACAGCGACCGCCACCGCCCCGCCCCCCGCGTCGTCATCAGTGACGTGCAGGCCGACAGCCCCGGTCGCGACAACCGCAGCAACCGGTCCCTGAACACCGAGTGGGTCGAGATCACCAACCAGACCCGCCGCGCGGTCAACCTGGACGGCTGGTCCCTGCGCGACGAGGACGGCCACCGCTACCGCTTCGACAACGTACGCCTCGCAGGGCGTGCCACGGTCCGCATCCACACCGGCGTCGGCCGCGACACCCGCACCGACCTCTTCCAGGACCGCCGCGCCTACGTCTGGGACAACAACTCCGACACTGCGACCCTGCGCGACGCCCGCGGCCACACCGTGGACACCGAGACCTGGGGCCGCAAGCACCACCGCTAACCACATCCCTCCATGCGAGCTCCGCCCGCTGCGCCCCTGAAATAGGAGTTGATCGGCTGGGGCACCGTGGAGCCCTCCGCCGAGAGGCGCCCGCCCTCCGCACCCACACCCCCTACTGCCCCGGCTGGCTTCCCCCGACCAGCCGGGGCTCTTCCGTGCACGCCCTGCCGACCGGGCAGACGCCCCGGTCGTCTGAAGAGGCACGCTCTAGCCTCGCTGCCCTCGACGAGGCCTGTCCTGGCGGACGATAGATGATGATCTGCGCAGGTCACGGTGGCGTGCGAGTTCATAGGGGGATGCGGTAGTGATCAAGGTCGAGCGCAATGGGGCCTTCAACGTCAACAGCGTCGGGATGAATCGCTTGCCGTTCCCGCTGAGTTTCAGCGTTCGTGAGTCGGGCGAGTCATGGCACATCAGCGCTTCGGCGGCCCAAGCAAGCGAGATGATCGATGTGCTCTTGCGCTCGGCGAACGACACAGTCCTCGTCGTGGACCTTGCGACTAACAGCTTCCTGCACGAAGACTTCCAGGAGTGGCAGCCGTCGTTGATCGCAGCGGAAAGGGGGATCGACTTCGCCGTTCACCGGGTCGGGTCATGGGCCTCTGCCACCCCAGGACTCGGGGAGGAGATCCTGGTGATGCACCGCAACAGCCTGCCTCGGTTCCTGGACGGCAGCTGGTCGCCCTACGAGCTGTCTCTGGTCGACGTGCCGACAGTGCCGACCCCGGCCCAGCTTGACGAGATCGCGCTGACCATTGGAACGGCTGACCTTGACGAGCCAGTTCTGCCCCGCATCACGGGCTCGCGCTTCTGGTACTCCGGGCATGACGACTGCTATTTGGCCGTCGAATCAACGGATTCGACTATGCCCGCATCGGTCCTGAGCCGTCTGCTGACCCTGCTGGCGGGCTCGGCCCTCATCAGCGCCGGTGGAACCTCATCAGCGATGATCCCCGAACCGGACATCGCGACGATGGGCCAGCTGATCTGCGAAAGCCCGCACTGGATCGGACTCGCCGGGGCCACGTCAGGAACTTCGGTGACCATCCACCTGTCTGCCTTGCCACAGCGGTGGCGCCTCGGCCAAAAACCGCCCGTGCACGTCGACTACACCGCGACGCTCGACCTGATCCGAGGCACCTGGCACGTCGCCCTGCCAACGGACAGTGCCCCCTGATACGCGAATAAGCCGTGTTCTCGTATCACTGCCGCCACTCGGCATGTAGCAGAACGTGCTGGGGCTGGGGTGTGGTTCTGCGCTTTCCGTTCGATTGGGACCGGTGGTCGCCACGATGTGGAGATCCAGTTGGTTGAGGCGCGGAGGCATGAGTGCGGCAGGACTGGGAACCGGAGGACCTGATCGAAGTCTGGACGCTTCTTGAGGGCGAGGTTGTGCGGCTGCGGAACAAGACCGGGGCGATCTGAGCACTATCAGCACCTTTGATGTACCTCGCATGTGTGTGTCTCCAGCCGTGTGTGCAAAACGGTAGCGGGCCGTGCGGTGATGGGAGACGATCACGACAGCGCCGCCGATGCTGTCCGATGCCCCTGGGCTCGTCGCAGTGAGCAGCTGGAGTGGTGCCACCCTGATGTTTGACCAACGGCACGGCTCGGGCTCTTCGGCTGTCGGGCCGGAGAGGACATGTACGTGGCGCTCGCTCCCGAAGACCGTCTGGCGATCTCCGAACTGGTCTCGTTGCACGGCCACCTTGTCGACGATGGAAGCCTTGAGCGGTTGGAGGAGCTGTTCACTGCGGATGTCGTGTACGACCTGGCCGACTTCGGCCAAGGCCGCCTCGTCGGAGTTGCAGCCTTCCGGGAAGCGGCTCTGGCACTGGGGACCGCCAACCCCGTTGCGCATCACGTGACCAACATCGTCATCACCGAGTCTGCACGGGGCCAGGTACGGATTCGGTCCAAGGGCCTCGGTGTCAAGGCCGACGGCTCCTGCGGTTCCGTGTCCTATGACGACGTCGCCGTCCGCACTCGTGATGGCTGGCGGATCTGCCATCGCAAGGTATCGGCACGGCGGACCCCCTTGAACGGCGTGACGCAACCCTGACAGGTCTGGGAAGCCGGAACGTTGCAGCCACCGCCGATGTGCGGTGATGCGTTCGGCGGCGGTCGAGCTTTGCAGCCTGTGTACGTGTGCCCGCAAGCGTCGGCGCAACTGGTCGTCGGCGGGCGTCATGGGGAGTCCATGTCGGCCGTGATGGTGCGGCTGACGATGTCGCGAAAGGCGGGTATGCCGAGCTTGACGGTGGTGGTCCGGCGGGTCCGCTCGTGGAGCTGGGCGAGTTTCTGCATGGCGCCGGCGCGGCTGACCTTGAGCCCTTCGACTTCGCCGATCCATCCCTCTCGTTCGGCTTCGGCGATGCGGTTGCGCAGGTTCTCGCCGATGTCTTCGATGCAGGGGCGCTGGTCGGGATCGGGCCGCAGGAGGCCGCATCGCAGGCAGCTGTGCTCGTGGATGCAGCTGGTTCCGTATGCGCGGCCGCAGTCGCCCAGGGCCAGTCGGCGGCGTTCGAAGTGGCCGAGGAACCCCTCCCACGCTTCGTCGGCGAGGGCGGGCGCCGCCCAGCCGTCAAGGACGAGCAGACCGACGGCGTACGCGCCGCGTACCTGGGTGGCCAGTCGATCGCCAGCCTGGCCCGCGAGCACGACGTCAGTCGCGGCGCCATCCGTACGGCCGTCGCCGACCTCATGCCCGAGCACGTCGCGGCAGACGAAGGCACCCCAGGAGGCGAGGAGCATTCTCACCGAGAACGAGATCATCAGGGAGCTCGACTCGTCCCGGCAGATCCCGCCGTCCTTCTACCGCTCCATGGCCAGCCGCGAGCACCCCGACCTCCGGATATGGGCCACCTGGAGGTGGCAGTTGCTCACCCCGACGCAGCGGGCGGGGCTGCTCGACGATCCAGACCCCGCAGTCCGTGAATCCGCGCAGGATAGGAGCTGGGAGCTGGACCCGGAACGGGTGGAGGCCACGCTGCCGTCCTTCGGCTCGCGCAGCAATTGCCGCCAACCCGAGCCTGTCACCGGAAGCCATGGAGGCCCTCCTCGCCGACCCTCGCACCGCAGAGGGCGCTGCGGCCAACCCGTCTCTCCCGCCCCCCCCGCATGCAGCGGCCCGACGCTGAAAGACAACGCCCATGTAGCCATCACAGGCATGGCAACCTCCGTCGGCCATCGACTGACGCCGACACACCAAACAAGCGTTGCCAAATCTGGCTTCTGGCACAGTCTTGGGGAGGTGCGTGGAGGGTTATTGAGGTCTTCTCGGAAAAGACAATGCTTGGGGTGAGTGACGGGTTGGGTGCCGCTCGCGGCCTAGTTCTGCGGTGCCAGGGTGCGAAGGACGCAGAACTCGTTGCCCTCCGGGTCTGCCATGACCACCCAGTTTCGGTCTGAGCCTTGGCCCACATCTGTCCTGGTGGCGCCGAGGCCGAGCAATCTGGTCACCTCGTCCTCGGTGCCGCCGTCGATCGGGCTGATGTCGAGGTGAAGCCGGTTCTTCACGGTCTTGCCCTCGGGTACTTCAATGAACAGCAGGGTGGGCGGCATCTGGCGGGCCCGAACATCCTCAATGGTCGGCACCCAGGAGCCGATCTCGACCTTGCCCTCGCTCCGGTCGACCACCTTGAAGTCCAGGACCTCGCACCAGAAGGTCGCAAGTATCTCCGGATCGCGGCAGTCAACGGTCAACTCGGTGAACCTACTTGTCATAACTCTCCCAGATAGTGTGGACGGGACTCAGAGTATTGGCGGCACCGGTATTCGGTGGTGAACTGTTCCTCGATCGTCGTATCCATCTGGCCTCCAACCTGTATGTGTCCGGCACCAGCCCCACCGTTACACTCCCGAAGAGTCGCGGCGCGACGCATAGCCACCGCAACAGGACGGCAACAGCTGCCCGCAGCTGACTGGATACGCGACCTGATCGGAGGGCTCGTCCTGGAGCAGGCCGGAATGGGGACACCACGACCAAGGGAGTTTCGTCGACGGACGCGTCGCCGCGCCCGAAGGGGAAGTCGGCATCGACTTTTGGCACCACTACCTGGGGGCACGGCGCCCACCGCCCCCCGGTGGTGCTCCATTGCAGCAGCTCCGGCCCTAATCGATTACGCACCGTTCGCATGCGAGCATGCCGCGAATCCCCGGGTAGCCGCTGCCATTCTCCATCAAGGGCGATTACGTCCTCAGCGAGCAGGATGTTCTTGCGGTACAGCACCTGATCCGGAACGCGACCGCATCCTCCCCGAGGCGTTGCAGGTGCCAGTCGTCACCTAACGTGTGCGGTTCACGGAAGTTGAGCCAGAACCATTGCACGAGGCATCTCACCAAGCCGAGGTAGCTCTTCTCCACGACCGAGCTCCCCGCACCTGCAGGGGCGGTCCCAGGACGTGATGCGGCGCGGCGACTCGCTGGTCTCAACTCGGGCTCAGCGGAGCGCCTGCGTCCCTCCTATGACGGACAGCAGCTGCAGCTTTTCGTGGCTGTTACTGCCGGGATTGGCGGTGTAAACGAGCAGGTGGTGCGACTGGCTCGGGTCGAGCAGTGTCTGGCAGGTCAGTTCCAGTGCGCCGAGCTCGGGGTGGGTGAAGTGCTTCACCTCGTTGGGACGAATGCCGATCTCATGGTCCTTCCACACCTCCCGGAACTCTTCGCTTTGAGTGAGAAGCAGATCGGCGAGGTGCGCCGCCCGGGAACCGGGACCGCGCAGTGTGACCACCCCTCGCAGGCCCGAGGCGAACATGCGGGTGAGGAACGGGTGCTCAGCGGGGGCATAGAGCTGTCGCGTGGTGGGGTCGGTGAACCATCGGTAGCCGAGGCTGCGGGCCGGGCCCCTGTAGACGGTGAGATCGCCGGTGAGCGCAACGCCCAGCGGGGTCTGCCGCAGCGTCTCGCCGAGCTCGGTGACGATCTCCGCGGGAGTGTCGTACAGGCGGTCGAAGATTCGCAGCAGGCCGGGGCTGATGTGCTCGCTGCCCTCACCAGGCGCGGGTGGGTTATGTCCGGCGAGCCGGAACACGTGGTCACGCTCATCGAGGGAGAGATGGAGTCCCTGCGCGATGGAGGCGATCATCTGCTCCGACGGCTGGGGTCCACGCTCCCGCTCGAGCCGCGCGTAGTAGTCGGTCGACATGTGGCAGAGAGCGGCCACCTCCTCCCGCCGCAGCCCGCTTGTCCTGCGGCGCCGACCACGGGGGAGACCGACGTCTTCCGGCTGCAACGACTCCCGACGGCGCCGGAGAAACTCCGCCAGTCCGCTCCGGTCGATCACCATGCATGCCTCCTTCGGCGCTGCCTCATTCCTACCGTGCGCGGATCTACCTATCCACGCCCTGTCGATCCCCCCATGGCGAGCGTGTTGCTGCAAGGGCAGGCGACGGTCCTCCGGTGATCCTTCGGTGGACGCTGCTCGGGCTCCCACATCCCGACACGGCTCAGGCCGGAAGGTGGCCTCCCCTATCAGTGGATCGAGCAGCCCTGCATAACGCCGCCGTCTTCCGCGACGGTGGAAGCAACGACACCGCTTCCAGGAGTGAACACATGCCACGCAGGCCCATTGACATCACCGTCCCCGACCTGTCCGGTAAGCGCGCCGTCGTCACCGGAGCAAGCGACGGCATCGGGCTCGGCCTCGCCACCAGGCTCGCCGCGGCCGGGGCCGAAGTGCTCCTGCCTGTTCGAAATCCACGCAAGGGCCAGGCCGCGATCGCCACAATCCGCCGGTCGACCCCCCTCGCGAACGTGGCGCTTCACACCCTCGACCTCTCCTCGCTCGCCTCCGTCGCGGCCTTCGGCGAGACCCTGCAAACGCAGGGGAGCCCGATCCATATCCTCATCAACAACGCCGGCGTCATGACCCCACCCGACCGGAAGACGACCGCCGACGGATTCGAGCTTCAGTTTGCTACCAACCACCTCGGCCACTTCGCACTGGTGGCTCAGCTGCTGCCACTGCTACGCGCCGGCCAGGCACGCGTTACCTCGCAGATCAGCGTTGCGGCGAACCGGAACGCCATCAACTGGCAGGATCTGAACTGGGAGCGCACCTACGACGGAATGAAGGCGTACAGCCAATCGAAGATCGCGTTCGGGCTTTTCGGCCTCGAGCTCGACCGTCGCAGTAGGGTCGGCGGCTGGGGCATCACCAGCAACCTCTCCCACCCTGGGGTCGCTCCGACGAATCTGCTCGCCGCGCGTCCCGAGGTCGGCCGCGACAAAGAAACCGCGGGCAGGAAGCTCATCAGCGCCCTTTCCGCCCACGGCATCCTCCTCGGGACCGTCGAGACCGCGAAGCTGCCGGCCCTCCATGCCGCGACGGCTGCCCACGCCCAGGGCGCCCGCCTCTACGTCCCTAGCGGACTCGGTCACCTGGGCGGTCCTCCTGGTGAACAAAAGCTCTACTCCCGCCTTCGCAGCGCCGCGGACGCCCGGCGCATTTGGCACGTCTCCGAAGAGCTGACGAAGGTGTCGTTCCCCAACGGTTGAGGCACTCGACACCTCCGCCGTGATCGCCGACGTCGGATTCAACTCCCACCGTGCGGCAGTACCCAATGATCAGTGTCAATGAGTTCGGAAATCACTGACCGCCGCCAGAGCGCCGGGGGCCCAGGCGCCGCCGCTATGTCGGCGCGGGACGCGGAACGCCTGCGAGTCAAGGTCCGGGAAGCGCTTGAGGGGGCATTCGGTGCCCGGGGCAGCGGGCGAGAACTCGTTGGAGAAGTCGTCACTGAACAGGTGCCTGCGCCGCCGCTGGGCCCGCGGGGCAGTGTCGTGACGCCACTCCGCCGGAGGACCGTGCGCCGTGGCGAGATAATCACGTCCGCGAACTGGACGGTCCGATCGTGGGTCATTGCCTTGCGCGTGGTTCTGGTGCTGTGGCTTCCGGGAGCTGGATGGGGTGCCCCAGAAGCCACAGCGGGCTGCACGCTCCCACGCCCCGGACAGGGCGGAGCGCGCAACCGTCACCCTTACGCCCGAGCGCCATAACCACACGCCGCCACGCGTGAGAGTGGTGCACGCGTCACCGCCCCGGCCCTCAGCCCTTAGGGGCAGGCGCCGTGGGGGCGGATCGCTATGTGTCGAGCTGCGGGTAGCGGAAGCGCTACGGGCGCATGTCACGTACCTCCTGAGCTGACCGTTGGCGGCGGAGGCTCGGCGACGGTGTCCTCGGCCTTCCAGACGAGCCGCACCCCGTGCGTCGGGCAGTACGCCTGCACCAAGTCCTCGACCGGGAAATCGTGGCTGTAGCCATCGCCCACGCACCTGGTCATTGGCCGACCTCTCGCTCAGCGCAGGCCGCCATGTCGGGGCAGGCCCGCGGGAACCAGGAGTACGCGCAGCCCTCTGCCGGCTTGTGCCGCTGCTCGCCGAGGTCCTGCGCCGTGCCGGTGTGGAGCGCCATGCTGCACCAAACGCACACCCAGCCGCGCTGTTGCTGCTCGGTCAACTCGCTGACTGGCGGTAAGTCCCTCACGGTCATGGCGGCGTCCCCGGCTCGTCATTGATCAGGTACGAGACCAGCGTGACGCTTGAGGAAGGGCCTAACGCTCACAGATTCGTGAGCGTCGGCAGGTTAGAGCGTGAGCGTGCAATCACAACCCGATCCAGGCGGCCATGTGGCCGAGGGAATCCGGGGTGCGGCGTGAGATGTGGACCAGGCCCTTGATGGTCTCGCGGGCGCCCGGGTGGTATCGGGTCTGCTCAGGTGCCGCATGCCGGGCCTCGACGATCGTCCCGAGGGCCGCGTCGGTTCGGCCGGTCTCCATTTCAGACCGAGCCCGGTCGATGAGGAAGTGTGCGCGCCTCGAGGTCGCCAGGGATGCGGGCAAGGTGATCTGCCGGGCCTGGGTGAGCGCGTCGTCGTATTGCCGCAACTCCACCGCCGCTGACATGCGGTGCAAGTCCACGTTTGTCGGGCCGAAGGACAGCCAGTGGATTTCGGAGGCGTCGCCGGTTTGGTCGGCGCACCGCTTCGCCTCGGCGATGTGGGTATCGACGGCGGTCTGGTCCGCGGCCCGGGCGGCGATGACGGACGCCCCGAGGTGCAGCTGTCCGGTGACTGCGACGGCCTCGCGGGTTTGCTCGGCGCCACCGAGGATGCCGTGGCCGGTTGCGACGAGCCGCTGCCCGATCGTGTACTCGCCCTCCCGGAAGTAGACGAGGGCCCGCATGTACTGGCGGATCGCAGCCAGGCATGGGTTCGACGCCCGGTGTGCCGCCCAGTCCATTCGGTCCAGGGCGACGCTCGAGAGGTCGTAGTAGCCGAGCTTCACCGCGATGTCGTGGGCCGTCCGGTATGTGGAGGCCAGGGCCTGCCACAGCTCCGTCGACTGCGCCCGCCAGGCCGCGGCCGTCAGGTCCGCGATCGTCACCGGGAGCAGCCTGGCCGCATTGCGAAGGTGGGTGGCCCGGACCTGGGCGCACAGGTGCTCGGCGCTGGCCACCAGTTGGGCGGCCGGTTTCTCAGGGATAGCGTCGTCGGCCCCCAGGTCGTACAGGTCGAGTGCCTCTCTGATGGGGCGGACGAGTCCGGCGAGGCGGTCCTGCTGCAGCTCGGTCACGTAGGGCTGTCCCGTCAGTACGGTGACGTCGACCCGCAGGGCCTGGGCAACGGCAGCCACGAAGTCCAAGTTGGCGGGCTTCGCACCGCACTCGACCTGGTTGAGGAGGCTGTAGGAGTACGGGAGCCGGTCCGCCAACTGCTTTTGCGTGAGGCGGGCGAGCTTCCGCTGCTCCCTGATGCGGATACCTGTGTGGTCGTCGTCCAGTCTGGGCATACCGGTCTCCCTTCCTGACTCGTCATCTGAAACGGTACCTGCGCGTGTTTGCGCCGACGCCCGCATCGGCCCCCGATACCCCACGGTTTGGGGGCGGTTGCATGTGGTCGGATGGGCCTATGACGACTCTGTATCTGTTCGGCTCTGCAGCTCCCCCGGTCCTCGAGGTCGCCGAGGTCATCAAGGCCGGGCAGGGCAGGGGGTGGGACGTGTGCCTGGGGTTGACGCCGACCGCCGCCCGGTGGCTGGAGGCCGACCTGTCCGCTCTGGAGGAGCTGAGCGGGCACTCGGTGCGGTCAAAGTACAAGCTGCCGGGAGAGCCAGACGCGTGGCCGAAGGCGGACGTGATTCTGTTCGCGCCGGCCACGTTCAACACGATGAATCACTGGGCGCTCGGGCTCACCGACCGGTTCGTCGTGGGCGTCGTCGCGGAGGGCATCGGGAAGCGGATCCCGACAGTGGTGATGCCGTGCGTGAACGCTGCCTACGTGCAGCACCGGGCGTTCGAGCGGAGCGTCGCCGAGCTACGCGACATGGGGGTGACCGTGCTGTACGGCGACGGCGGCTTTGTGCCGAATCAGCCCGGAGAGCGCCGATCGGAGGGCTATCCCTGGCATCTCGCCCTGAACGCGGTCGACGCCATTGTCAGCCCCCGCCCATAGAATCGGCGCATGCCCGTCCTGCCTGCCGAGCCGACGCCTGCCCGCTCACTTGCCAAGCTGAAGATGGAGATCCGCGCGCTCGTTGATGGCGGTCTGGGCTCGCTGCAGGCCCACCATGAGTACGAGCGTCGGATGTGACCCCTACAACTGGTTTATCTCGTCAGTGCCCAGCGTCATTCCCAGAGTGAGCGCCCCCACGGTGATAGTTGTGACGCCCCAACACTCGGAGTCTGGGTCGTCCGCGGCAGGGTTCCCCTGGCAGCCCTTTCAACGGCATCGCCCCTCAGCGCTACGGCTGGGCCGAGCTGATCACCAGGAGCTGGTCTCAGCAGTCGTGGGTGTCGCTGTCCACCCGCTGATGGGAAGCGAACGACCCTGCGGGCCGCCCGCCCGAGCGGCGCGAGCAGCAGTCGCCACCCTGAGCCGGGCTTGCTTCGCTGACAGCGCGGGCGCCTCCTGCGCTGCTGTATGCAG
>NZ_JBHWZS010000157.1:0-19130 GCF_042728155.1 Streptomyces sp. NPDC060209 | reverse complement strand
CTCGGGAAACAGCTCGCGGGCGGCGGGATCAGGATCCGGCTCGCTGATGACCGTTATCCGGAAACCGGCCCCGATGAAAGCCTTGATCATCGCGTGCAGCGGCCTGTTCCATCTGCTCACCAGGGCGGTATGGCTGCCCACAGTCCACTCTACGGTCCACTTGGTGGTGTCGAAGTAGTTGCACTCGGCCTCGCGACCGGCCTCGCGGTGGATGAGGTTGACGGCAAAGGGGTGGTCGACAGACGCGATCAGCCGACCGCCGGGCTTGAGTACGCGTCGCAGCTCGGCCAGCGCCGACTCCCAGTCCTCCAGGTAGTGCAGCACCAGGGACGCCACTACATCGTCGAACGTGTCATCAGGGTAGGGAAGCGGGCTGCCCAGGTCCGCCACCTGCAGATCCGCACCGTCGCCGAGCCGCTGCCGGGCCAGCCCCAGCATCCCGGCACTCGAGTCGAAGCCACTCGCAATGGCGCCACGGTCGCGCAGCGCGGCAAACAGGAGCCCCGAGCCACAGCCTGCGTCGAGGGTCCGCCGGCCAGCCACGTCTCCAGCGAGGGCCAGCATCGCGGGACGCTCGTAGTAGGCATTGACCAGGTTGGTTTCGTTCGCGGCCGTGTACGCCTCGGCGAAGCTGTTGTAGTCGTTGACCTTCGACGGATCCACACTCACCGAGGACGGCGAGACCAGCCTGGTGAAAATCGCGTGCTCTTGGTGCTCGCTTGAGATCATGGTGCGGGAGACGTGTGCTGCAGCAGTTCGGTTCCTGGCCCGACCATCAATATGTCTGCCCACAGAGCCCAGGGCGGCGTCGTTCAGGTGACGTGTCCTGGTTGATCACATGATGCCGAGGGTGATCAGTGGACGGTTTGCGTCGCGGGTGTGGTGGCGGAGTCCAGCGGCGATGTTCGTCTGGCTGGCGAGTCGGAGGGCGCCGATGGCCAGGTTGCGTAGGGATGCCATGGCACGTGGAGCGGTGCCGGTGCGTACGCGGGAGGCGTCCTCGGCGTACGTGGTGTCTCTCACGTGGTGGATCTTGTTCTCGATGCCCCAGTGGTTGCGGACGCGGCGTGCGATCTCGGTTGCGTCGGCCTGCTCTGCGGTCAGGTCGGTTACCCCGTAGATGCGTTCCAGTGTGACCTTGCCGGTAGTGACGATCTGTCTGCGGCGCACGATCTGGATGGCCTGCACCGCATGTGGGAACGGGATCCCCGTCACGGTGGCGGCCTTGATCCGGCGGATCTCGTCGCGGCCGTGTGCGGTGGCCCGGGCCTTGTTCTGAAGTGGTACTTCCCGCCATGGCAGGGCCTTCAGCCACCGGTGCAGGGTGGGGTGGTTGCCCTTGATCAGTGCGATGTAGTGGGCGTGCTTGTCCTCGACGAGGAAGCGTGCGTGGGCGGTCTGCGTGTGGAGGGCGTCGAAGGTGACCACCGTGCCGTGCAGGTCGAGCGGGGCTAGCAGGGGCTGGAAGACGGTGATCTCGTTGGTCTTGCCGTCCACCTCGCGCTGGCAGTGACCAGGCCGGTCTCCGTCATCGCGGCGAGCAGGTGGACCTGGGTGCTGTCGGTGCGGCGGGCACCGCGCACGGTCTTGCCGTCCACCACGAGGGAGGGCAAGGGCCGGTCGCTGTCGTCGTTCTCCTTCTGGCCGGCTGCGCGTTCGCGCCCGGCGAGCCAACTTCCGACGGCCGTATCCTGCGCGTCTCCGTCGATGCGCTGGAGGACACGGCGCACTGTGGCTTCGGCCGGGGCGACGGGCCCCGGTCCGGCTCCCGGCACGGACCGCCGAGCCGGGCCAGGACGTGTGGCGGGGCGTCGGCTGCCCCGCGATCGCGGTCAGGGACTTCGTTCCTGCCAGGACCGCACACGCGGCCAGGGACAGGACGAAGGCGAGTGGGTGGCGCCGGCCCTGGTCCCGGCGAGGGTCGGGCACCTGAGCCAGGCACGTCAACAGACTGGGGAGATCATGGGGGGCGGTCGGTGGGGCGTCGGTGAGTTGCCCCAGAGGGCTCGGGATGAGCAAAGATGAGCGGGCAGACACGGTCTTCCGTTGTGGTGATCAGGGACTCGACACCTCATGATCACCAGAAGGCGTGCCTGTCTCCGCGTCAGCCCCGGCGAGAACCTCATGGCCCTGCCCAGGCTGCTGAAGCCCCATCAACCCAGATTCACTTGCCTGAACGACGCAGTCGTGACTTTCGCTCCGTTCAGAGGGGCCGGAAGACCCCTTCGGGATCATCCTGGGCCCATGCTGCGAACTCCTCGAAGCCCAGGTTGCCGATACTCAGGTTCGCGTAGACCTCGTGGACCCCTGCGGGGATGGCGCGGAACTCACGCCCGTACTCGGTCAGTTGCTCATAGTCCTCATCGTCGACGCAGTCCTCCCGCCTCAGCGTGGTGACCGCCAGCAGCGGGTGGAGTTCGGCCTGCATGCATATCCGGTCGGCAATGAAGACAACGGACAGATTCTCATCACTGCTGACCGCAGTCAGCACCTCCTCGATGGTCGCCTCCAACCAGGCCGGATCGTTGATGAAGTGGACCTGAGCCTCGTACTGCCTGTCTCCCCAGGGCTCCATCAGTGCCGCCACCACGTCCTGCCACGCTTGGTCGTCGCGGTAGTCGGTCCTGACAACCAAGGCATCAAACTCATCGTGGCCAGTGACAACGGGCAACGTTCCCATGGGTCCTTCTTCTCGGTGACGATCGGTGAGCCGTGCCGTGACTGTCTCATGGTCCGTCTGTCACGTCCCGCGGGACCGGCGTTCCGCCTGGGCATTGACTGCGCATCCTGGCCGTAGGAGCCCCGACCTGAACGAACACATCAGCAGTACCGCCAGCCTCCACCGCCACGCCCGCGACGCCAACCGGCCCTGCCCAACCTCAGCATCACGTGATCAAACGGACAGACTCACTGAACGACGCCGCCCTGCACGTGAACGGGCTCTGGTGCTGATCTTGTGACGGTCACAGCCGGCAGACATTAGGGATGCCCAGTGGTGGTCGAGGATGATGCGGGGATGACTGATCAGGGCTCCGCCGCAATTCCGGCGCTGGTATTCGATGAGGAGCACGTATCCGTGCTCGTCGGTGGCTCGGTGAGCGCGGGGCGCTTCATGGTGGGGGGTGCCAGCATCGTCATAGGCCATGCGGGGACGGTGATCACCGTGGAAGCGGGTGACTCGCCCGCCAGGAGCGGTGTGTGGAGTGCAGAGGAGGTTCGTTTGATCGGGCCCGCACCGGCTTCGGTCACAGAGCGGCTGATGGGATCGCCCTGGGCCGCGAACGAAAGCTCGTTGCAGATCCACATTGCGGTCCGCCTTGGAGAAGAGGCCCTGTACCTCGGCACTGCCAAGGTGAGCCGGGCCAGCACGTCCGACGGCGTTCTCACCAACTGCGAACTGCGCTTTGAAGCACCCCTGAGTCGACAGCTCCTCAACCGCGTGCGCCCACCGCTTTCCGCCGTAGACCTGCCGGGCCTGGAGTGGCTCAGGAACGTGAAGGGTGACCGTGCGGCAGCGCTGGAACAGTTCATCACCGGCTGGTATCCAGACGCAGACGCCACCGAACCACCTGCCACCTGCTCTCCGTCGTGCCTGCCTGCTGGACTGAGGCAGCTGTACCGGCTCGCGAGGCAGCGGCCGGGCGCCCTCGGAACCCAGAACAGCATCCTGCCCGAGCAAGACCTGCACACCGACCACCTGGGGGAGATGCTCGTCTTCGGCGTCGAGAACCAAGGAGGCTTCTTCTGGTCACTCCTGTGGACCCTCGACGGACCCGAGGCCGATCCGACTGTCTGGTTCCGTGAATTCGACGAGGAACCGATCGCCGAACAAGAACCGCTCAGCGGCTTCCTGATCCAGTTCTCCCTCTTCGAGGCTTCCATGAGTGCCGACTACCAGGCGCTGCCGCGCAGACTCACGGCAGCACAGGTCGCTCGACTCACCGAAGCGCTGCACCTTGTGCCCCTGCGTCCCTTCTGGCCGTGGGTACCCACTCACTTCTACGTGGCCCCCGGACTCGTCGTGCATGTCAGCAGCAAGGACGGCGAAGAATTCGATCTCTGGGCCGGCGCAACCCACCGAAGCGCCCTGGCACCGCTAGCCGACCTGCCCGTCGACTGGATCCGCTTCGACGGCTGACATCACAAGATCAGCGACAGAGTCCGTTCATCCGTACCTGAACACCTCAATGAGTACGCGGACAGCAGGGTCCGTTGGCTTGTCGCCAGGGCCGCAAACGGGTCATTGATCACCAGCTCTGAAGACTGGAATCCCCAGGTCCACGGTCATGCTCCGCCTGGCGTCCTCGGTGTCTAGCTGTGCGATCTTGCCCTCTGCGCCGGCAAGGCTGACCTGGAGCCCTTCGATCTCGCCGAGCCACCCCTCCCGCTCAGCTTCGATGATGCGGGCGACGAGGTTGTCGCGGATTTCGATCAATCGGTGCCGCTGGGCGGGCTCGGGCCTGAGGAGCGAGCAACGAATGCAGGCGTGCTCATGGATGCACTGGGTGTCGAACGCGCGCACGCTATGAGCGTGCGACGCGTCCGCGGCGCAGGTCCGACGACGACCAGGAGCCCGCTGTGTCGTCAGTCGACCAGGGCGGCCCACCACTCGGCGATCTGCGGGTCCATCCGGTAGAGCATCTCGGATCTGCCGCTGCTGGAGTTGTATCCGCCCTGCCAGTTCTCGATAGGCCACCGTTTCTCGCCGAACAGTTCGCCGGCGAGTCGGCTGAGACGTGCGTGTTCGTTGCGCTGCTGGCGTTCGTCGAGTCCTGAACGCTCGATGAGGGCTGTGAATGTAACCGTCGTTCCGGCCTGCTCGGCGGTGGCTTGGAAGAGTGCGCGAACTCCGGCGAGGTGACTGGCTCTGCCCCACAGCAGGCCGACTTGCTCCTTGGTCCAGAGACCTTGACGGGGGATGCTTACCGAGGATGCCGTGCCGTCGATCTCGGCCAGCAACCCCGTGAGCTTCTCCTTTACCGCCTCTACGTCGGAGAGTGCGCCAACAACAGCGATGCGCATTGCCTCTTGATCCATAGCCCTCAGCCCTTCCAGAGTCGTGTACGACTCGCCATACTGTACTGAATCGTGTACGACTCTGTATAGGGGTGCGTCGACTATTCGGCCGACTCAGTGGGGAGCAAGGACTTCGGCCCTGCTCATCAGGCACTACCCGCCGTCAGTACATGGAGAGCTGTTCGTGTTCGGGCAGGTCGAAGTGCGTGAGGCGTCCTTCGTGACCTGCCTCTTGCAACTCCTTGGCTTCTTGGGCGCTGCGGACCAGGGCGTGCTCTTCTCGTGCCCGGGACGAGGCTCCTATCAGGCTTGGGCAGGGGCGCACGATTCCGTACAGGGACCGGCTTCGCTTGCCCTGGGTGTATAGCGGCACCCCGTACGCGTAGGCCGGGTCCATCAGCGGGTTGTCGGGGATCGTGATCCAGAGTTTCTCCTCGCGCCAGGCCCGCTCAGTCACTGCGGCGAGCAACTCCTTCTTCTGCTGTGTCGACAGCCGGCCCCACCACGCGTTCGCCGCTTCCACGGCCTGGCGCTCCCGCTCCTCCCGCTCGGACTGTTCCTGAGCGAGGCGCAGGGCCTCCTCTGCCTTCTCCCGGTCGCGGAGGGCCTTCTCCTCGGCCCACTTCCGCTCCCACGCTTCCATGCGGATACGGGACTCCTCCGCCGCCTTCTTGGCCCGGCGTTCAGACAAGCTCGCCCTGAGCTGTGACCGGTGACGGCTGGCGGAGGGCATGGCATACCCCTGCTGGCTTGGAAGCCAGCACTTTGCGGCTGCGCCTCGGCATGGCGCGGTGACTGCAGGCGACCGGCGCCTCGCAACCCCCTCTGGGCTGCATGTGACGGCCTTGGGCCCCTTGGGCGCGGCGTAGCTTGCTGATCTGGGCAACTTTCCTCGCTAAGGAAAGTCGCCCCGATCGTGAAGCTTGCTGAATCTAGCAACTTAACGAAGGAAGGAAAGTTAGCAAATTCAGCAAGTTTTTCGATGAGAGCCCATTTGCCATGGCATGCTGAGGGCATGGAGACGAGCGCACACCAGAGGGAGAAGGACCTGCTTGAGCAGGGGCGTACGCATCTGCAGCAGCTGCTCGGACCCGACTGGGAGGTCGCTCTGCGACCCGACCAGCTCCCCGGCGGGGACCATGGCTGGGATGCGATGCTCCAGATCAAGTCCGATGACGGCGTCTACGTCTCGCTCCTTGTCGAAGCCCGGCAAAGAGTCACCCCGAAGGACGCCGGCGGAGTCCTGACGTCTATGGCGCATCTCGTACGGCGGGTGAACTCGCACACCCGACTGCTGGTGATCTCTCCGTGGATCAGCCCGCTGGCGCAGGAAGCGCTGCGTGCGAACGGAATCGACTATCTGGACCTGACCGGCAACGTTTCCCTGCGTGTGAGCCGGCCCGCCATTGTCATCCACACACAGGGCGCTGACCGTGCTCCCGCCGGGCACAGGCCGCCGTCCAGCAAGCCGCTGCTCACCGGCCTCAAGGCTGGCCGACTCGTGCGGCTTCTGGCCGACTTTGCTCCGCCCTACCGCGCCTCAGCACTGGCCCACGGGGCCGATTTGAGCCTGCCCTACGTGTCCCGGTTGCTCGACACCCTGGACGATCAGCTGCTGATCAAACGCGACGGCAGGGACATCGTTTCGGTGGACTGGCAGGCGCTGCTGCGGGCCAGGGCAAACCAGACGGACCTCCTGCGCACTGCCGAACCGACCGGCATGCTCGCCCCGAACGGCATCAAAGCAGTGCTGCGCAGGCTGGCCAATATGGCCGACAACGGCACTAACAGCATTCGGCGTGAGGTTCTGGTCACCGGTTCCTACGCGGCCAGATCTCTGGCGCCGCTGTCCGTCGGAGGACAGCTCATGCTCTACGTCCAGGAGCACGAGTTCAACGTGCAGGCATGGGCAGACGAGCTCGGTCTCATGCCCGTGCCGGAAGGCGCTGATGTGCTGATCCTGCAGGCGAAGGACGACAGCGTGTGGCAGCGACCGATGTTCGTTGGGGGTGTGTGGCAGGTCGGCCTGAGCCAGCTGGCGACGGACTGCCTCTCGGGGCCGGGCCGCATGCCGGCCGAGGGCGAAAAAATCCTGGAATTCATGGCCGACCACGAACATGTCTGGCGCAGATCTGATCTTTCCCGCCGGGACGAGCCCACCCGCTTCTAGACTTGCGCCACGTCCGGAGGGGGAACGATGTCGCAAGCAGCAGCAAGCACCGATGAAGACGAACTGAACCTAGCCGCCCGCAAGGTGCTCCTGGACGCGCTCATTGCCTTGGAAGACCACCGAGAGGCGCTCACCGTCGTCGGTGCCCAGGCCGTGTACCTCCGCACCATCGACGCGGCCATCAGCAGCGCCTCCTACACCTCCGACGGCGACATCAGCATCGACCCGGAAGTCCTGGGCGAACAGCCGCTGCTCGAGGAAGCAATGCACGCAGCCGGCTTCACCCTCAAGCTCGATCAGAACGGCAATCAGCAGGTCGGCCTGTGGGAACGCACCGAACAGGTAGGCGAAGTCGAAGTCGGCGTAGAGGTCGACCTCCTCGTGCCCGAGAACCTGGCTCCCGGCTCGAAAAAGAAGCGCCGAACCCAGATGCCGCCACACGACGACTGGGCCGCCAAGAAGGTCCCCGGCCTTGAGGCGGCAGCCGTGGACCGCTCGCTGATGACCATCTTCAGCCTCACACCGGACGACGACGACCGCAGCGTGCAAGCGTACGTAGCCGGACCCGCGGCGCTTCTCGTGGCCAAGGCGTACAAGCTGCACGAACGGATCATCGACGCCGAGAAGGGGAGAACAAGCCGGCTATCCGCCAAGGACGCCGGCGACGTCTACCGGATCATGTCTAATGTCCCGGCCCGCCAGGTAGGGGCTTCCTTTGAGACTCTCTGCAAAGACCCGCGGGTAGGCGCTGTAGCTACCGAAGGACTGCACCTCCTTCGTCAACTCTTTGGCGCGGCTGCCACACCCGGCACCGAACTCGCAGTCCAAGCTCTGGCCGGGGACATCCCCGAAAGCCGTATCCGCGTACTCGTCCCGACCTTTGTTTCCAGCTTGCCGGACACTGGTTCAGCTGCAGGACCCAATCCTCCCCGGATTGGCCCACAGCACGCGCCAGAGTAGAAACACACGCAAGCCAGACCCCGAAACCAGCTCTTCCCAACAAGGCCGCTCGGCTCCTCAGCCGGGCGGCCGCGGTGCCGCCGGACGATGTGCAGCACTTTCACGACGTGCCCGGTTGACCACACAGATGTGGGTCACCTCCTTCTCGTGCTTCAGCAGATGGGTGGGTGGCGGGCTCGGACGAGGCTCCACGGCGAGCTCCAGGACCTGGGCTACCGCGGTAGCTACCAGACCATCAGCGACTATCTACGGCCACGACGACGACGCTGTATCCGCGTTGTCGGGTCGGCGCCACCAGGACTCCGACACACATCAAATGGCGGTGTTCAGCATGATCGTCCGCGCACCAAGGAGACGTCGAAGCAGGTCCATGCCTGTCGTTGACATCTGGGGTACCCCTGAAGGGGCTGAGCCCGCAGCCGCGAGCCGCCCCCTAGTAGGCACGGTCGGGCACCAGCGTGGGAGCCGCGCCGCGGTTTCTGGGCCAGGGCGTGCAAGGACTCCAGAGCTCTCGGAGTGCTGCCTGGTCGTGCGAGAGGGGTGCGTACTTCAAGCCGATCGGCATTTGCTCCGTCATGATCGTGATTCCGTCCGGCGAGTGAGTGGCCTTCTGAGATAGGAGGAAAAGCTCCAGGCTAAGAGGCCCTGGTTTTGCCGATGCGGGACGGGCACGGGGTTCGGGATGGAGTGGCGCGCGATCTGCGCTCACAGTTTGGTGGCGGGCGGAACCGGCCATTGCTGGAAACACTGATACACATCGAGACCCCTGTGGCACATTTTCATCTTCACTCGCAACTCGCACGCTTGTGCGATGCGTAGAAGGGGAGGGGACACGTGGCTTCACGTGTAATCCGTGCGGTGGCTGTAGTTGGCACGACTCTGCTCAGCCTGGCCTGGATGCCCGCAGCAGGGGCGGCTCCGGATGCTCTACAGCAGGAGATCGACGCCATACTCGCCAAGACCGAGGGTGGGGTGCAGATCAGTGAAAACGAGATCGCCTGGGATGGCGGCGAGGTGATCATGGCGCTTCCGCTGCCAGGGGAGGTGTATGCGCCCGCGAGCAGCCCTGCTGCGCAGAAGCTCCAGTCAGAGGTGGCCGCGCAGGCCTCTCAGGGGCCTCGCCTGAGCATGACCCCCAGCGCAACGAGAGAGATGCAGGCAGCATCTTCTGTAGTCGCCGACGAGCCAGTTCCCGAGGGGGAAGTTGAGCCAGAGACTCTCCACTCGCGACGGACAACTGTCCCACCGAGGTGTTTGGGAATGACTGGTATTGCTTCTACCAGTACAAGAACTTCGGCGGCCGGCGGCTGCAATGGAATGCCCAGCACGACAAGGCTGTCATGTTCTCCTACTTTGACTTCGCGAACAGAACCTCGTCGTGGTCGAACAAGGGTGGGTACATGCTTAGAGTCCTAAATCGCTCAGAGACGGGTGATGACTCGAGTTGCCCAACCGGATGGCCGCTGTGGCACGAACAGCCCCACACGCGTTCTTCGTCGGTCTCCGCGAGTAACGACAACAAGGCGGATTGCTTCAGGACTTGGTAGGCCACTCCAGCTAGCACACCTTGCTGGCCCAGCCCTGCGAACGAGAACCCGCTCGCGGCGAGACCGACAGCCCCGAGCGGGTCACAGGTACGAGATGTAGAGGACAACGGCGGGAGGCTTGACGTTCAACTTACCTGCGTCGTGCGTTAGTTCTTCCTCGTACATAAGGAGCTTTCCATTCTTCGGGTCGAACACAAGCGTCTGCGTTTTGGGAAGCCCTCCGTACCGCGACTCAACGGCGAAGGCGGCACCCACACGACCCGCACGATCTTCGACATTGCCTCGATACCTGATGCCCTGAGTGTTCTTGAGTGCACGCAGGAGGGATGCTGTTTGGGTAGGCGAGAAACGTCGGTCCAGGAGACGCTCGGAGACGGAGTCAAATGTCTCGCCGGGACCGGATGATTCGTAGCCTTCATTGAGCCAGCGCTTCATGGCGCCCGGGTCTGCGGGGGCATCCTGGTTCCTCGGGTCAGACATGTCGGCTGGCCCGGAGGAATCTGAGTACTCCTGCGGATCGTCGCCCACCGACCCGGCCTCTTCCCACCTCTCGCGCTGTGTGTCGTCCTCGAACTGAGGCTCAAGGGAACGGACGGTCCACCTCTCCGACCCGTCGGGCTTTTTCCAGGTCGTGCGCCGCTCCGGAATGATCGCCGAGGTCACTTGTACGCCGTCGATTCGGGTGGACAGCGACCAGCTCTCCTGGACGAAGCGCTGCGTGTGCCCCTTGGGCGCATCGATGGCAGTTCCCTCAAGGCGTTGGGCGATCTCCTCTAGGACCTCCTCGGCCGGACGGCCACCGGCCTGGAAGTCCAAGGCCTTAGGAGTGACCGCGTATGCGGGCTGGGGGCTAGTCCCCCACATGTTCGTGACCACCAGAGCGAACGCCACAGCAGCCGTGGCCAGGCCAGTGACCAGCAGGCAACGTTGACGACGCCGAGGCGAAGGGCGAAAACGCGCCTTCGTACCTTGGGCAGGCGTGGAGAGAATCGATGTGAGGTCCCGCTCGTCAGCCGGCGTGACTGCGTCTCGAGCCGGGTCCAAAGACTGCAAGACACGATCTGTCTCACGCACCTGCTTCACCCCGCTTTGTGGTTGCCGACCGCACCGAGGAACCTGCTGGTGCGTTTTCCTCAAGTGATGGGAAAGCGAGTCCCTTCTTGAGGCGCTTGCGTGCACGGTGGAGACGTACCTGATAAGCCCCCACACCGCAGCCAAGAATCTTGGCTCCTTGGGACGGGGCCACCCCATCCCACAATGCCAACCGAAGTACCTCCTGGTCCGCCTCGCTCAGATCGTCAAAGGCGGCAGCCACTGCCAGGCGCAGTGCCACATCCTCGGCGTGATCCACACCGTCGCTGCGAGGCTGGGCCTTCAACCACTCGGACACGCGCAATCGGTGCTCGTCAGAACGGTAGGCATTGGCCAGAGTCCGCCTGGCTACTCCGTACAGCCAGGCCAACGTTGCGCCCTCGGGCAGTTCACCGACCCTGCGCCAGGCGACCAGGAATATCTCGGCGACCACGTCGGCCACGTGATCACTGTGGATTCGCCGGCGCACGTAGGCATCGATAGCCGAATAGTGCTGCCTGTAGAGCTCGGTGAACCGCTGCTCGTCGCTCGTAGTCTCCACTTCCCCTCCACCCTGTCTATGTGCAGCAGTCACGACTTCTTACAGACGGTAGGAGGATTCTTTGGGCTTCGCCGGCGAGACCGTCAGTGCTCCACAACCCGGCCCACTCATGCCGCCCACGCCAACTCGAGGTGCACTGCCAGCTTGTCCGCGGTCAGCTTGGCGCGGCGGCTCTTACTGTTGCTCAGGAACACTCCCAGCTTCACCTCCGTTCCGTCCTCCAACCGCTGCACGTGGGCCCTGGGGACCGCGAGAGAATCCGTACCGCGCCCCTTGTACTGCGTCAAGGCTGCTACGCCCCGTTTGAAGGTGCTCACGGGCCGGCCGCTTGACCGACCGCGGGCCTTCTCCGGCATCGAGGTGATCCCCCTCGACTGGTCCCCCGGGGCGCGCAAGCACTGCCGGTTCATGACCTGTCGCAGCGAAGTTAGTCCTGCCGGGTCGTTTTGACCTGCGGGGACTGGATTGGGTGAGACGGCTGCGGGTCGGCCCGGCGGCCAGCGACTGACGGGGCTGTGGTGAACACGGGTTGGCTTCATGCCCGTGTTGTCGCCCAGGCAGAATTGGTCGTGTGATTGTCTTTCACTGCAGGAACTGCCAGCAGCCTCTGACTGGCGAGTTGGAGCCCGGGGAGCCGCTGAGAGGCCCCGAGCGCCCGCCTGGGCACGAGATCGCTTCACCGCGGATGGCTCAGGGAACTTTCAAGGTCAACTTCGATGGTTCCCTGCTGATCCTTCACCCCGATGACGTTCCGGGGACGGCACTCCACTCCGATGCTCGCCGCCTCAGTGGTTGCTGCGGCCTCGCGGGCCAGGACGGCCCCAACCTCGTCTGTTCCGGCTGCGGCCTCGAAGTCGCGACGAAAAGAAGGCGATTGCTGGACCGACAGCCTGGTGGCCTTGGCCGCCGCCGCGGTGAGTGAAGCCCCCCAGCCGAAGTAGGCCATCGCGCTGCTCCCGACGCCGACCGCCGGGATCGTCAGCTGCCAGGGGCTGGCTCTGCTGCGTCGAGTTGAAACCAGTCCTGGGTGACCATCCAGGACTGGTAGTCCAGGAAGATCCTTGCGAGGCTGTCCGACCGCTCTCGGATCGTGAAGAAGTCGCGGAGGAGCCGGTGGAGCGTGATCACAGCTGCGGCGTCGGCTTGTTTGGTGAGCGGGTGAGTCCAGCCCCCTGGAGTGAGGTGGCGGACGAGGAGGGGCCAGGTCAGGTCGTGGCCGCGGCCGAGGCGGACCACGAGCCACTCCTGGAACCCTGTGAGCATGCGCCAGGAGCTTCCGGCGTCCAGGCCGAGAAGAAAGGCGGTCATCGAGGAGAAGGAGCCGTCGAGGCCCTGCCGGGCGGGCTCACGACGAACCGCGGTCAGCAGCGCTTGATAGTGCTGGATCACGTTCGCGTGGAAGGTCTGCTGGGTGGCGGCAAGGTAGTTTCCCTCACTGCGTTCGGGGTGCCTGGTCAGTGTGTCCGGATTCCTCAGCGGGTGGCTGGACATGTAGCGGTGAACGGTGCCGTAGGACACGCTCGCGTCGTGCTCGTCCAGCAGCCTCTCCCAGACCAGCCCGACTGTGGGAAGTTGGCCGGCATGTGTGGCGGCGTACTCGTCGAGGATGACGTCGATGGCGGGACCGACACGTCCTTTGGCCCGGCCCTGGATGGCCGCGCGTTCCTTGCGCGGCGGAGGAGTCGGTGAGGCGAGGGCCTAGCGGACCATGTATGGGCTCACGCAATGCCTCGCGGCCAACTTCCTGACGGACTGCTCTCCCGCTTGGACGTCCCGACGGATCGCTGCGAAGAGCGCCGGCTTGTCCGCGCTGGCTGTGACACGACGCTTGGGCTTGTCCGGGGCCGGCCTCGCACGTTTCTGTCGCACCAGATCGGCCAGCACCCGTTCCAGTACGTCTTGTCGACGGCCGGTGACTGCGGCGAGTCGGTTCAGCGCGTGGTCGTTTCCCGCGCCCGTAGTCGGGTGGGCCGACCAGGCATCCGCGCAGGTAGCTGGGCTTGAGGTGGTTCGCCTGAGCCAGCCGACGGATGAAGAAGTCGGTTCCCTCGCCGAGTCGCAGTGAGACCTGGACGGGGAGCCGGACCAGCTGTTCGGGCAGTGCGTCGGTCACCGGGCGGCCGCCTTCTTCACCGGCTTGCTCACGGCTTCCGCGGCGTGGTCCAGGGGGATCTCGTCGAGTGCTTCCTTGGTCACGCGTTCGGACCCGCCCAGGATCGCGTCGATCGCGGCGCCCCGAATGGCGTGGGACAACGCTCCAATCATGCCGTCGGCCCGGTTGTGGAGGTAGCGGTCCAGCTTCACCAGGCTGCCCTGCCGGTGATCGCGCAGGAGCAAGGTTTGTTCCATCGTCGCGACCAGGCCCTTCCACTCGTCGCCATAGGGGAACGGGCGGGTGGGGACGAGGGTGAACCGGCCCGCGATCTGGGCGCCCCGGGTGCCGGTGAGGAGTTCGCTGGTCTCCAGGCCGATGCCCGCATAGACGAACGTCGCGGGGATGCGCTCGGAGAAGTACTTCAGGGTGTCGGAGACCTCGCCGCCGGCCCGCGTGACCTGCGAGACGTTGTGAATCTCGTCGACCAGCGCCAAGCCGGTGCAGGAGTCCGTGCAGACGCCGACCACGGCCTCGATGATGTCCGTCATGTTCGACCGGGGGCGGACCGGCAGGCCCAGGAAGCGCGCGAACTCGGCGGCGACCATGCGGGCCGTCGCGGCAGGCGGGACGGTGATGTAGAGCACCGGGATGCGGCCAGCGACGTTCGGGTGTCGGGCCCGGTCGAGGAGTTCGTGGGCGAGCCCGAGCTGGGTGATGGCGCAGGTCTTGCCCGTGCCCGGCAGGCCGGAGACCATCAGGCCGCGGCGGGCGCTGATCGCGTGCCGGTTGAGCAGGACCAGCCGACGGCCGCAGACCACTGTTTTCTCGACGAACGAGGTGGCGACCACGAGCATCCGGGCGTGATGGTCGAGCCGGTCCTCGTCGTAGAGGGCCCGCTCTGCCGGGGACAGCCGCCGCAGTTCGTCGGAAGACAGCAGGACCGGGGGTTCGGGCGGGCCGGCGGCGAACGTTCGCCATCCGTCCAGGGTGGTGAGCTGTCGGTTGGCCGCGGCATCGGCCTCGTGCAGGACGGTTCGGCGTCCTGCCGGTTCAGGGACGGTCACGGACGCCTCCAGGGGTTGGCGAGCGGGTCGAACAGACCCAGCGGGATGACCTTGGCCAGCTCGGTGTCCGGCTCTTCGTCAGGTGTGGGTTCGACGGCGGGTGGGGCCGGGACCGGTCGGTCGGGGGTGGTGGCCCGGGTCCGGGCGGCGACGCGGCGGGAACGCTTGGCCGCAGGGCCCTTCTCCAGCGCGGGGCCCGCGTGGGCCCGCCGCAGCAGGGCAGCGGCGGCGTCCGCGATCTGTTCCTCGGTTCCGCCTGGGACCTGCTCGCAGGCGTGGTCCCAGGCCAGCTCCCCGAACGGGACGCCAACGCGGCGAAGGTGCTTCCAGAACGCGGTGATCCACCGACTGCTTTGGCGGTCGCGTACCCAGATTCGGGAGATGTCGTAGGGGTCGTAGTGGATCTCCCACAGACCCTTCTTCTCTGCCACCCCGGAGTGCTGGCGACGCAGTGGGCCCAACTCGACGTCGTCGTAGGTGCGGTGCTTGATCCGGATGCCGTAGGCGTTGATCGCCTGCCATCGCTCGGGCAGCAGCTCGATGTAGTCCTCGCCGTTCAGCGGGACCGGGACGTAGCCGCAGGACTCCACCAGCGCGGCGTACTTCTCGTTCGGCGAGAACGCCCGCTTCGGTGCCTGCGGGTCACGCAGCCCGTCATGCGGCCTGGTTTGCCAGACCGCGACAATCCACTCATCAAGAAGACTCTGCAACTCGGATAGCGACCACAGCGGCCCGTCCTCCAGCTTCCGGCCCCGCCGGTCCGCGGTCGAGCCGGTGTAGCCCGCGACGAACTGGGCGAACAGCGTGGCCACCGAGCCCAGGGGCTTCTCGATCGTGCCCTTGTCCGTTGGGGTCGCCTTGTGTGCCGGCTGCAGGTTGATGCCCAAATACCAGCAGGACGCCCGGAAGTTGTTCGAGATGAATACCTTGCCGTGGTCGCAGACGATCGTCTCCGGAACGATCACCGGCCGTGCCGCTGCCTGCTCCAGGCGCTCGTCCAAGGTCAGCAGCCGCCGGTGCGGCAGCACCGAACGGGACATCAGCAGGGCTTCCGACCAGCCCGGTCGCATCGCCTCCGGGGTGACGCTGCGGGCCAGCAGCGCGGAGGCGTCGGCTGCTTTCGTCGTCGGCCGCAGCACCGCCGCGGTGATCGACCTGGTCGCGATGTCGACCATTGCGGTCAGCTCGACCTTCTCCGCGATGCCGTCGTCCAGCCGCACCAGCACGTCCAGCGGGGTCGAGACGATCTGCATGAGCTCGCCCGGCGCACTGGCCGGCACTTCCCCGAACGGGCCGGGTGGCCGTGCGTTGACCGATCGGCGCGTGCGGGCCGAGCCCGTCGCATGAGTGCCGGTCGCCAGCTTGCTGTAGAGCCGGTAGAGGGTAGCCCGGGAAGGAACCTCGACATCGGCCGCCTCCTCCTGGCCGGCCAGGATCTCCTTGGCCCGCCAGACGATGAACCCGATCGTCTTCGACGAGTCCTCGGCTGTCTCGCCGATCGCCTGCCGCATCGCCTCCACCACCACCGCATCGACCATGCCGAAAGGCGGCATCTGCTTGGCGGACCGGCCGTCGGCCAACCCGATCAGTCCGTCACGCTGATAGCGCTGGCGCCGCTGCTTGATCCCGCTGGCTGTCACCCGGTGCCCGGCCGCCGTCAGCTCGGCCGCCTTGGCTCGCTCACGCTCGGCCAGCGAGTTCCGTCGCGGATCGAACTTCGTTTGCGGCAGCGCTCCTTCGGAAGCGTCCAACGGCAGGCCATGGAGCACTTCGAGAATGTGCCCTTCCCACCAACGGGCCTGTTCGGCCGCCGTCTCGGGAAACTCCGCGATCCGGGCCGTGGGCGGGGCCTTCCGTCCCCTCCCGCTCACTGGACACCACTGGCGGCCAGGCGCACGACCGTGCGCGGTCCCATCAGCTCGGCCGCCAGCCCGTTGACGGCCAGTTCCTGGAGCCAGGCCAGATGAAAGAGGGTGGGCAGCGTCGCGAGTCGGTCACCTGCGGCGTCGGCCCCTGGAAACATCGGGCCCGGCTCCGCGAAGACCTCCCGCAGCCGGTCGGCAACCGGGCGGTGCAGGCACCGCGGGTGCCGGTAGCGCGACAGCCACCGCACATTCGCCAGCAGCACCGCCTCCGGCGTCCCGACCCGCTCGAACCCCCACCCGGCCTGAGCGCAGGCCAGCCGCGTCACCTCGAACGCTTCCGCGTCCTTCGGCTCGATCCGCTCATCCGCGCGGACGTCGATGACCGCCGCCGAGCCATCCGCGTGGCGGGCGAAGTAGTCCGGGGCGTGCCGACGTTCTTGTTCGCCGTCGTGCCAGTGCAGCCAGAATGGCTGCGAGGCGATCCCCGTCACCTTCGGGTCGAAGTCCAGGAGAAGGAGCCGGTCCCGCTCCAACCAGGACTCGAAGCCGACGTGCTGCCCGGTCGTCGCGGCCCAGTACCAGCCTGCGAAGTGACGCTCACCGCGAGACCACCGAAAGGGCCGCACCGGTGCCACATCCTCGAAACGGGTTGTCACGCAGTCCAGCAGCGGACGTCGTTGCCGCTCGCGTACGACGTTCACGTACGACAACTCGTCGTACGGCCCCGCAAGATCCACCCCAGCCGGTACAGCCACCCCGCACCCCCAGCGCGATCACCTACACGCCTAGGTTCGCTGAGACGGAAGGCCAAACGACTGGGTTCGCTGAGTAAACGACTCGATTGGATGAGAGCGGTCTTGTCGAGGGTCATTGAAGCTGCGCAGTGGCCATGTTCCTGACCTCGTTTTATGCAGTTTGGGTGCGCGGGTTTTTGGCTGGGTGGCTCGCTGAATCTGCTCGGGGTTGGGATGGTCCAGCCGTCTGGCCTGTGGTGTTTTTGGTTTCTGGCGTGTCTGTGCAGTTTGGTTGAGTGCTGCGCAGGTTTGCTGGTCCTCGGTAGGTGGTGGCTACGGGGTGGGCTGGGTGTCGAGCCAGGTGGTGGGGATGAGTTTCTCGCCGTTGCGCCAGTTGTAGCGCACGGATTCTTGGTACCAGGGGTGGGGCAGGTCGGCGTGGTCGCTGACGATGATCTGGAAGCGGGGGGTCAGCTCGGTGACGACTTGGTGCATGAGTTGGAAGAGGCGGGTGACTGTTACGCGGTCTTCGTCCTGTGCAATCGAACATTGTTGCGCAGGTTAGGTGCTGTCCGGTGCGAGCTCGATGTGGTGGCTCTTGGGTGTTGCCGGTCTTGCGGCCGGTGGGTTCTGTCCTAGCCGCGGTGGTGGTGGCCGAGGTGGGTGAGTTCGATGGTGTCTGTGTGGCGGTTGGGTTTGGTGTGGTGGCGGTAGGCGGTTTCGTTGGTGGGGTGGCGTGGGGCGTATCGGATGTAGTGGGAGAGGTCTTCGGGGTAGTGGGCGGGGTTTCGTAGCCATCGGCGGTTCAGGAGGCGGGCGATGGTGGCGTGGAGGGGATGGGACTGGCCGGGTCGGGTCCGGTGGTAGCGGGCTGAGGGCCGGCGGACGAGGAGCCCGGCCAGGGTGATGGTCTCGGGGTAGGTGATGGCCTCGCGGGCCAGGGCCTCCCACATGGAGGCGTCCTCGCTGCCGATGAGTAGGGCGCGGCCTGGCCAGATCCGTTCGGACTTGGGGGCGTGGCGCTTGCGAGCCGCCGGGACGCTCCACCGTGCCCGAGGCAGTCCACAAGGTGCATCGCGCCGTCGGCCGAGGCCACGGCCAGGTCAGGGGAGTGGGTGACAACCCTTCCCTGTTCCTCCCAAACGAACTCCACCGGTCGACATGCCATGCCCACCACCTGGGGATCCCGGTCCAGCAGCATGACCGCGTCCCGCATCGCCGTGCTCCCGTATCCCACCAGGCGGCCTGTGGTCGCGGACCACCACCATCCCGGAGCCAACCGCCGTCCGCGCCGTACAGGGAAACCACGCACGACCGGGTAGTCCATGGGCCGCAACTCCCCGGCCGTGGTCCGCCACGGCAGCTGGACCACGACCCCGTTGGGCCCCACGAACCGCACGTTCACATGACGCGGATGCACCCCGCCCCCTCTGTCGAGTCTAGCAAGACCACAGGCAAGCCCCCCCTCCACCCTCCGTGGGTCGACCAATCTGAGCAATGCGCAGATACACCGAGCCACACGATGCGGTGAAAGACTTTCAGACCAGCCCGAACACCCCTTCTGGCTCTGCTAAGTCCAGGGCGAAAGAGCGTGTTGGGCGGAGGAATGGGCGCCGGCATTGCCCACCGCAAACCGTGGGCAGAACTGGACTGCGCAGATTGATTGAGCTTTGCGCAGTTTCACTGAACGACGAAATGTCGGGGTGTGGTTGTTGTGCAACGGCGAGGGGTTCTGACTCATGTACTTATCCAGATTAAAAAATGATGCAGACTAGATGTCTTCACCCCTTAATGGCTGCTGAAGTTGGCCAGGCATTGCCCCGGCGCATTCGATCCTGACGTGGTGCGGGTGCGCGGGCCCGGAGGGTTCGCGCACCACGGCCCCCGATCGGCTGCTGGGTGTGACTGGGCGTCACCCAGCAGCCTGCGGGCACGTCAGTTGCCTTTACTGCCTAGTTAATGACGGCGCGTCGGGCCGTTCACTCACCACTCATCAGCACCCGCTAAGACCCGCAGTTCGTCCAGGGTCGGCAGCCAGACGTAGGC
>NZ_JBHWZS010000156.1:0-19304 GCF_042728155.1 Streptomyces sp. NPDC060209 | reverse complement strand
GGTGGGCACGGCTGCTTTCGCGGGCGGCCTGTTCGACGACGAGGACAGCCGGGAAGCGGCACTGCCCGAGGTCACGACGAGCGTGCCGGACGCGAGCGGCGAGCCGGCCGCGTCCGTGTCCGAGTCCCCTTCCGCGTCCCCCTCCGCGACGCCGTCCCGGTCGGCGTCGGCGTCGCCTTCGGCGTCCCCCTCTCCCTCGAAGAGCCCGTCGGCGTCGCGTTCGGCCGTCGCTTCGCACTCGCCGTCACCCTCGGCGTCCGCGACGAAGGCCCCCACCACGGCAGCGGCGCCGCCCGTGGAGGAGGTGTCCGGGACGACGCTGCGCCGGGGGGACCGCGGGGCGGAGGTCTCCGAGCTCCAGCGGCGGCTGCAGGAGATCTGGGTCTACCGGGGGCCGGAGAACGGCGACTACTCGGAACAGGTGGAACAGGCCGTCGCCGAGTTCCAGAGGTGGGTGTCGGTCAAGGACGATCCGTCGGGCGTCTACGGACCGGAGACCCGCCGCGCCCTGGAGGCGCAGACGAGTGGCAGGGGGCGCCGGTCCTGAGTGCCGGATCCGCGTGGGCGCGGGCCCCGCGTCGCCCCCGGTCCGCCGGATTGGCGTTTCGGCGAACGTTTTTGTATCGTGGTGGAACAAAGTAGCCTCCGCCCGTTCACCCTGACCGGCGGGCGGGGCTGCTTGTTTTCTTCACCCGCAGCTGTGAGCTGTTCCCCCGCGCTCTGGAGCATGCCGATGTCGGCCACCGTCCTCGAAGCCCGCGCCCTCCTGCTGGACATGGACGGCACCCTCGTGAATTCCGACGCGGTGGTGGAGCGCTGCTGGCGCCGCTGGGCGATCGCGCAGGGGCTGGACCCCGTGGCGGCGCTCAAGGTGGTCCACGGCCGCCAGGGCTACGCCACGATGGCCGCCCTGCTGCCGGACCGTCCGATGGAGCAGAACTACGCGGAGAACCGCGTCATGCTCGCCGAGGAGACCGCCGACACGGACGGCGTGGTGCCCATCGGCGGCGCCACCGTCTTCATGGCGTCGATCGCCGCCCTCCCCCACGCGCTGGTGACCTCGGCCGACGAGGCACTCGCGCAGGCCCGGATGACGGCCGCGGCCCTGCCGATGCCGGTGACCCGCGTCACCGCCGAGATGGTGGGCGCCAGCAAGCCGGACCCCGAGGGCTTCCTCAAGGGCGCGGCCGAGCTCGGCTTCGACCCGGCGGACTGCATCGTGTTCGAGGACTCCGAGGCGGGCATCGCGGCAGGCCGGGCCGCCGGCATGCGCGTCGTTGGCGTCGGCCCACGCGCGGCCGCGCTCTCCCCCGACGCCCATGTCCAGGACCTGACGGGCCTCCGGGTGGAAGCGGGCGCGGACGGTTCGATCCGTCTGCACATCGACGCCGCTTAGCCCTTTCCGGAACCCCGGGCGATCGGCCTTCCCGGAACCCCGGGCGATCGGCTCCGGGCCCACCCCTCGGCGCACCGCCCCGCGCCTCAGTCCCGGTGCAGCAGCCCCCGCGCGACCAGCTCCAGCACCAGCGCGACGGCGACCGCCTGCACCGCCATCAGCGCCACCAGGACGAACAGCTGCACGGCGCCCGCCTCCACGGGTGAGGCGCCGCCCAGCAGCATGCCCACGAACGCCCCGGGCAGGGTAACGAGCCCCACGGTCCGGGTCTGGTCCAGCCCCGGCAGCAGCGCGTCCGACGCCGCGGGGCGGGCGATCTCCAGCCGGGCGTCCCGGTCCAGCAGGCCGAGCGCCATCCCGGCCTCCACCTCCCCCCGCCGCGTCCCGAGCTCGTCCAGCGCGCGCCTCCCGCCGAGCACGGTCGCGGTGAGCGCGCCGCCGATGAGGATGCCCGTGACAGGGATCAGCGCGATGCCGCGTACCGGGAGGAGTCCGGTGAGCAGCAGCGCCACGACCACGGGTGCGACGCCCGCACCGATCGGCAGCGCGGCCCACCACCAGGTGCGGTTGGGGGTGATCCGCCGGCCCGCGGTACGCACCGCGACCGCGAACATCAGCGCCAGGAAGCCGAGCAGGGGCCCCAGGGAGTGCACCACCCAGCCGATGAGCAGGGAGACGGCGGCCAACTGGACCGCGGCCCGCAGCCCGGCGACGGCGATCTCGCGGGCCCGGCCCAGCGAGGCCCACGCGGCGACGGCGGCGGCGAACACCAGGAGTACGGCGAGCACGACGCCGAGCGTGGGACTGACCGGAAGCAGCACCCGGCCACCCTAGGTGTGTCCGCGAGTCCCGCCTGGCACGCGACGCCCTCCTGGCATGCGGCGGGACTTCGCGAACACCCCCCAGAGGCCGCGCACACGGGGCCCGGACCGCCTGCGGAACCGCCGGCCCGTCAACCCTGCGCCTCGAACGCCTTTCGGACGGGACGTCAGACCGACCGTCCTACCCCTTGATGTGACGTGCGCATGTCGTCACTCTGTTACCTGGCGACCACCCCACCGAAACCCGGCGCCGCCACGATGGCCTGGCCCCGCAGGTCGCCTGCACAACATCCCCCCACATCAAGGGAGTTCACATGTCAGGTATCTACGCGCGTCGCATAGCCGTCGTCGCCGCCTCGGCCGCGCTCGCCGCCACCACCGGGCTTCTCACGGCCCCGACCGCCCAGGCCGCGATGCCCACCCCGGTCAGCGCATCGACCGCACGTACGTATCTGGGCCAGCTCACCGTCTCCACCGAGGGCTCCTCGTCCGGCTACAGCCGCGACAAGTTCCCCCACTGGATCACCCAGTCGGGAGCCTGCAACACCCGTGAGGTGGTGCTGAAGCGTGACGGCACCGGTGTCGTCCAGGACTCCGCCTGCGCCGCGACCAGCGGCAGCTGGTACTCGGAGTACGACGGGGCCACCTGGACCGCCGCGGCCGACCTGGACATCGACCACATGGTCCCGCTCGCCGAAGCCTGGCGCTCCGGGGCCAGCGGCTGGACCACCGCCCAGCGCCAGTCCTTCGCCAACGACCTGACCCGCCCTCAGCTCATCGCGGTCACCGACAACGTCAACCAGTCCAAGAGCGACCAGGACCCGGGCGAGTGGCTCCCGTCGCGCACCGCCTACCGCTGCACCTACGCCCGAGCCTGGGTGCACGTGAAGCACTACTACGGCCTCAGCATCGACTCCACCGAGAAGAGCGCCCTGCAGTCGGTCCTGAACGGCTGCTGACCACCCTCCCGCCACGGCGGAACCACCCGCCCTCCTCCGTCGTTCCGTACCCTACGGAGCCATCGGTCACGGCGACGCGAGGAGGGCACACATGGCCGGGCTACGCCTGGGACCACTGCTGAGGTACGTCGACTGGGAGTCCGGCTCCCGGGCGACGGTCTGGGTGGAGGCGACCAGGCCCTGCACGGCGGAGGTCCGCTGCGCGGACGGGGCGGCCGGGGCCTCCCCCACGTTCGCCGTCCAGGGGCACCACTACGCCCTGGTGGTGGTGACGGGTCTGACGCCCGGCTCGACCACGCCCTACGAGGTACTGCTCGACGGCCGCCGCGTATGGCCGCCCGAAGACTCCCGCTTCCCGCCGAGCACGATCACCACACCGACCGTGGAGCAGGCGGACGAGGCCGGTCCGGTCCGGGTCGCCTTCGGCTCCTGCCGGTGGGCGGCGCCGCCCGCCCACGGCCACGACGCCTCCCCGAGCTCTCGGCTGCGTTCGAGCGGGGGAGACCCCATCGGCCCCGACGCGCTCGACACGCTGGCCGTCCGCCTGGCGGCCGACCCCGAAGCGGTACGCCCGGACGTCCTCCTGCTCCTCGGCGACCAGGTGTACGCGGACGAGACGTCACCGGCCACGCAGCGACGGATCGCGGCCCGCCGCGATCTGAACGAGGCTCCCGGCGCGGAGGTCGCGGACTACGAGGAGTACACCCACCTCTACGACGAGTCCTGGCGCGACCCGGACGTGCGATGGCTGCTCTCCACGGTCCCCAGCTGCATGATCTTCGACGACCACGACGTCATAGACGACTGGAACACCAGCGCCGCGTGGGTGCAGGACATGCGTCGCACGCCCTGGTGGCACGAGCGGATCGTCAGCGGACTCATGTCCTACTGGGTCTATCAGCACCTCGGCAACCTCTCCCCCGACGCCCTGGAGGCCGACCCGGTCTACGCGGCCGTGCGCGCCGCCCCTGACGGCACCGAGACCCTCCGCGGCCACGCGGCGGCCGCGGACGCCGACCCCACCCGGACCCGATGGAGCTACCGGCGCACTTTCGGCCGAGTACGGCTGCTGATGGTGGACACCCGGGCGGCCCGGACCCTCGAGGAACAGCAGCGGTCGATGCTCCGCGACGAGGAGGCACGGTGGCTGCGCGACGAGGTGCTCACGGACCCCGGCGCGTACGACCATCTGCTGATCGGCACCTCTCTGCCGTGGCTGCTGCCGCCCCTCATCCACGACGCGGAGACCTGGAACGCGGCACTGTGCCGCGGCGGTCGGGGCGAACGGTGGGCGCGCCTCGGGGAGAAGGTGCGCCGGGCCGGTGACCTGGAGCATTGGGCCGCGTTCCCGGAGTCGTTCCGCTGGTTGTCGGAGCTTCTGCGGGAGGCGGGGCGTGCGCCCGGCGCACCCGCGACGGTATGCGTGCTCTCGGGCGATGTGCACCATGCGTACATCGCCGAACCCCAGTGGCCCGATCCCGCCCCGGAGGACGCTGCCGCCGCACACGTCCTACAGCTGACCTGCTCTCCCGTCCACAACTCCATCCCCGCGTACATACGCACCGGCTTCCGCTTCGGCTGGAGCCGGGCGGGCCGATGGCTCGGGCGAGCGCTCGCGCTCCACGGGCGGACGGGGCGCCCTCCGATGCGCTGGCGCAAGACGGGCGGACCGTGGTTCGGCAATCAACTCATGACCCTCACCCTGCACGGCCGGAAAGCTGCGCTGACATTGGTTCAGGCCAGAGCCAGGCCCACGGGGGCACAGCTCGAGACCGTTCTGGAGCGCACGCTGACTTCGAACGAATGACCAATTTTCAGCCAGTAGACAGAATGTTGAACTTGCAAGCACAACTGAGGTCACCCTAACCTGAGGGGCCCCAATCGGTTCACGTCCCCAGACCGAAGGAGCCCCACCTCCCATGTTCATACGTCTGAACCGGGCCCAGCCCTATGCCATCGGCCTCTTCCGCTTCGTCATCGGCTTCCTCTTCGCCTGCCATGGCGCCGCCTCGCTCTTCGGAGTCCTCGGCGGCTCCATGGGCGGCGGCACCGTACCCACCGGCACCTGGCCGGGCTGGTACGCCGCAGTCATCCAGCTCGTCGGCGGCACCCTGGTCGCGCTCGGCCTCGGCACCCGCGTCGCCGCCCTGGTCTCCTCCGGCTCCATGGCCTACGCGTACTTCAAGGTGCACCAGCCCGAGTCGCTGTTCCCCCTGCAGAACGGCGGCGAGGCCTCGGCCGTCTTCTGCTGGGCCTTCCTGCTGCTGGTCTTCACCGGCTCCGGCGCCGTGGCCCTGGACCGGCTGTTCTCCTCGCGCGGCGGCTCCGAGCGCGAGAGCGAGCCCGCCCGCGAGAAGGCGCAGGCCGTCTCGGTCTGACCTCACGTTCCCCACGCCCCGGCCCCCCTCCTCCCGAGGGGGGCCGGGGTCGTACGTGACCTGCGCGACATCGGCCTCCCGTGCGGCGAATACCAGGTGAACCGGGTGAACGGCAGGCGTACGCTGTACAGCTGACCCTGCCGCTCCTGCCGCTCCCCTGCGACGTCGCGGCGTTGACACGGAACACGGGAACGGGGAGTAGAAAGTGCTCGAGAGTGTGGGTGCGCTGACCGGCAGCCCATGGATCTACGCAGTGGTCGCCCTCTCGGTACTCCTGGACGTCTTCCTGCCCGTCCTCCCCAGCGGTGTGCTGGTGATCACCGCCGCCACGGCTGCGGCCGCGAGCACGACCACGGTCACCGCCGCGGCCGGTGAGGCCACCAGGCAGGTGCCCTCGCTCCTGGTGCTGACCCTCTGCGCGGCCACCGCCTCGGTGCTCGGCGACCTCGTGGCCTACCGCCTCGCCTGGCGCGGTGGCGACCGCCTCGACAGGGCCATCGCCCGCTCCCGCCGCCTCACCTCCGCGCAGGAGCGCCTGGGCGCGGCACTGAGCCGTGGCGGAGGCGTGCTCGTCGTCATCGCCCGTTTCGCCCCGGCCGGCCGCTCCGTCGTCTCCCTCGGGGCGGGCGCCGCCCACCGCAAGGTGAAGGAATTCCTGCCCTGGTCGGCCGTGGCAGGAGTGGCCTGGGCCGTCTACAGCGTGGGCCTCGGCTACTTCGGCGGCCAGTGGCTGGGCGCGGGCTGGACGGGCACGGCCGTCTCGGTCCTCGCCCTGTTCCTGGCGGGCGCGCTCGCGGCGGTCGTCGTCCGCCGCCCCGCCCACGCGTCGGCGGCGCCGGCCGCCGGAGCCCCGGCCGGGCCCTGACGGCCGCGCGGTCGCTCAGACCCTGGCGGCGCCCCGTATCTCCAGGCCGTCCAGCAACCGCTGGGTCGCCTCGGTGATCTCGGCCACGGCCCGGTCGAAGACCTCCTGGTTGTGCGCGGCGGGCGCGCGGAAGCCCGACACCTTGCGTACGTACTGCAGGGCGGCGGCTCTCATCTCCTCCTCGGTGGCCTCTTCGGGGATGGCTGGCGGACGAAGCGTCTTGATGCTGCGGCACATGCCTCCAGTGTGCGACGCGCCACTGACAACGCGCCTGAGGACCTACGCTCCCGGCCGGTCGCCGAGCGGCTCGACCGGCGGAATGACATAGCTCCCGTCGAGAACGGCCTGGCCGGGCAGGTGGAGCCGCATCACGGGCCGGAAGCCGCCCACCGGCACCGGCAGCCAGTTCGCCGCACCGGCGGGGTCCGCCGGGCGTTCCGCGGAGAGGTGCAGCGTCAGCGAGCCGTCGGCGCCGTGGACGAGCCCGGGCGTCCGGTTCCCGATCGCGTACCGGTCCTCCGCGTTCGCGACCAGGTGGCCCCCGGGGCTGTCGTACACGGTCAGCGACCAGAACGCCCGGACCGGCGGTGGCTGTTCGAGGCGCAGCACATAGGGGCGGGCTCCGTCGAGCGAGTGGCCCCTGGAGTCACGGGACGTGTGCGCGTACACCGCCTCGTACCCATGGGGCAGCCAGCGCCCCCGCCGTGCGGCCACCGCCCTGACCAGGTAGGACGCCTCCCGGTCGGCAATCGTCCACTCCGGTGAGCCGAGCGTGCCGACACCGAAGTGGTCCAGGTTGTAGTCGCGCAGGTGCGGAACCATCTGCCAGGCTCCCGGCGGACCCTCGGCCGCAGCCGCTGGCCGGCGCGCCGCCTCCTCCACCCGCAGCCTGCCCAGCGCGAGCCCGCGTCCCAGCGCGCGTACGAGGCCGGGCCCGGCCGACACGTAGGGCGAGATCCCCTCCTCCAGGAGCCCCAGGGGCTGGAAGCGGTCCTGGTACGCGCGATCGGCGGCGGCGGGCGGGAAGTCGCCCATCCACACCCGGAGCTCCTCGAAGAACCGCAGCTCTCCCGGCACCCCGGACTCGGTCGCCGGGAGCCCGGTCCGGTGAGCGCGGTCGCCCAGATGCGTGAGCGTGAGCTCCTGCTGGAGCGCCCTGACCCGCGGCATGTCCTCGGCCCCGTCGCACGCGAGGCGGCCGACGACGGAGACGACGGAGGTGGGAGCGTCGATCACCCCCGACACCCCGTCGGGCACGGTGCCGGCCCATCCTGGCGGCACGACCATCCAGTCACCCTCGCCCGTGCTGGTGGCCCGGGGGCCGAGGTAGGCGAAGGCGTTGCCCCACGCGTCCACGAACTGCAGGACGTAGTACGCCCCGCCGGTGTCCGGGACGTGCAGCCTGACCGGCCCTCCGGAGAGGTCGAGCTGCGCGAGCGCGTCGACCAGATCGGCCGGGGCGAACGGGACGTGCGTTCCGGGTGTGGCCGGGCCGTCCGCGTGGGCGAAGTCGTTGAAGGGGGCCGGCGCGAGCGCCCCGCAGCCCTCCTGGAGGCAGGCCTGGACCGCCGACAGCTGGCGGACGAGCGGGGATCCGTAGACGTACGCGTCGGCGGCCAGCGCGGTGATCGCGTCCGGCTCCAGGCCGCCTCGCCCCGGGCTCACGTCAGATGACCGGCTTCGTCCGGTGGGCACACAGGGCCCAGATCACGAAGGTGTCCAGCGCGATGGAGATGATCGCCCACACGGGCTGGTACGGCAGCCAGATGAAGTTGGCGATGAGGTTCAGCGCGGCCAGCCCGATGCCCACGCCCCAGGCCCAGGCCGCGCCCTTGAGGATGCCCCATCCGACGAGCACCAGGATCACCCCGAGGACCAGGTGGATCCATCCCCAGGTGGTGATGTCGAATTTGAACGTGTAGTTGCGGATGCGCGTGTACACGTCGTCGGACGCGATGCCCGCGATTCCCTTGACGATGGCGAGGATGCCGTCGACCAGGAGCACGACCCCCGCGAACATCACCCCGCTGGCCGCCCAGGGGCTCTCGGGGCCCGGCGCGGAGGGGCGTGAGGAGCCGGGTGCGGATGCTGACTGGGTCATTGGGATTCCTCCACTCGACGACGTACCGCCCCGCACTGCTGCGGGCAGATCCGACCTTGTGCGACGGCCTCACCGGCCACGACCCGGACGCGCCCGTTCGGGTGACAGCGCCGCCCGGCTCAGCGCGCCCCCACGGTGACGACCTGCCCCTGCGCGTCGACGGTGAGCACCACCCGCTCGACCTTGTTCGTCAGGGCGAGGACCGCCCACACGACGCCCCACACGCAGCAGGAGAAGACCGTCAGAAAGGCGTGCAGCACGTGATCCACAGGCTGCCCGCGCACCAGGACGGCCTGACTTCCGGACCGGGACTCCACCCGCCAGCCCGCCGCGACCCGCTGACTCACCACCCAGTCGAGGATCAGGCCCCGTTGCGTGACGTCGGGGGACCCTCCGCTCGCCCCGTAGTAACCGGGGGGAGGTTCGAGTGACGCCTCGCGCCGGTGTGCTCCACGACGCTTCACGGGGCTCACCTCCAGGTGTCGAGGTCTCCGCCCCGCCACTCGATCAACTCCGGCTGGTCCAGATCGATCTCCTCGGCCCCCTGGGCGAGCCCGGCCCGCCGCAGGTACGAGGCGACGTCCCCACGCCCGTGCGCCAGCCCCACGATCTGCCCGCGCACGGTCACCCGCCGCCCGCCGGTCGGCGAGGGCGGGTGCACGATCACAGGCGGATGTCCGGACATGCCTCCACGGTCCCCTGTGCCTCGCCGGCTCGCATCCCGGGGCCCGTGGACGCGGCCGGGGGCAGACGCCACAGGGACGGCGTGAGCAGCCGGACCGCGCTGCCCGCGCGCGGAACGGCAGGCGCCCGGCCCGGCGAGGGCGGGCCCGGGCGTCCGGACTACGGAGGCGTGGAACGTGCCCTACGGCCGAGCAGCGGCAGCATCGATCCCCGCCGCCCGCAGCTTGCGCGCGAGGAACTCCATCTCGGGCAGCGTGCCTGAGTGGCCCCCGCTCAGGACCGTGCGCAGTACCGCCCTGACGTTCACCAGGTCGACGCCCGATTCGGCCCGCAACACCCGCATGATCGCGGTGTTCCCCGCCAGGGGATCCACATGCAGCAGCGCCGGTCCGTAGTCGCGGAGCAGCCGCCTTCGCAGCTCGGCCGGCACTTCGTCGTCACCGCACGACAGCCACGCGTCTCCACAGGCCGGGCACGTGGACTCGGTGTCCCAGCGCAAGGCACCGTCGAGCAGAGCATGGGTACCCCAACACTCCAGTTCCGCACCGCAGTTGAGACACGGTTCGGAATACCTGATGGACTCTGAGACCGACGGTTCCATCCTCACCCCTTCAAAGAGAGCATGGACGACAAGCCGGGATGCCCTCCAGACGCACGGCACACTGGCTAGGGTCGTCGGCATGAGCGCCGCCATAGCCGCCATGGTCACCGCAGTCGTCGGAGTGCTCGGCACACTCTTCGCACCGCTGATCACGAGTTGGGTGACGAAACGCCAACGCACGGCCGAGAGCCAGGTCGAGGAGCGGCGGCGGCTCTTCGAGGACCGGCGCACCGCGTACACCTCGATGAACCGGGCGACCAGTCACTTCCACACCCTCCTCAAGGACGCCTTGCACCGCACGCGTGACGGGGTCTACACCGACGACGACCGGGCTCAACTCGAGGAAGGCCGACGCGATTACCGCGACCGGTACGCCGAGGCTCAGATGATCGTTCCCGAGGCAGTCCTCGACTCCTCCCGCGAACTCAACGTAGTCCTCGCGGGGGTGGACGCCGCGCTCAAACGCATCGACCGCGGCCTGCCCCGTGACGGCGAGACAGCCGATCAGCTGCTCCTGGACCTCAAGGCCGCAGATCCAAAACTCACTGCCATGCATCGCCTCATGCGCCGAGACCTCGGCGCCTCCGACTGAAGCGGTGCCGTGCACGCGGCGGGAGGCGGGGCAGGGACGCTACCGGCAGGCGCCGGGGTCGTGGTACGTCTCTGCTGCACCGTCGGCCGAGGGGCCGAGCAACGCAGGGTGGAGGAACGGTGAGGACAGGCAGCCGCGGAGTGCTGGGCGTCGTGGGTACGGCGACCGATGGAGTCGAGTCGTTGCGCACCGGGCTGGTCGAGCCGGCCATCGCACTGGGCTGGCAGGTAGCCGTGACACTCACACCGAATGCCGGCCGATGGCTGAGGGCGAGCGGTGAGCTGGACCGGCTGGAGGCACTGACCGGCCTGCCGGTCCGGGACACGCCTCGCCTGCCGGCCGATCCACGCCCGCACCCTGTCGTCGACTGCTACGTCGTCGCACCGGCGAGCGCGAACTACGTGGCCAAGCTCGCGACGGGTATCGCCGACAACCAGGCGCTGACGCAAGTGAGCGAGGCCCTGGGAACGGTCGACGTCCCGGTAGTGGTGTTCCCTCGGATCAACGCGGCGCACGCGCGGCACCCGGCGTGGGAGGGGCACATCAAGGTCCTGCGCAAGGCAGGCGTGGAGCTGGTGTACGGGGCAGAGGTCTGGCCACTCGACGAACCACGTGAGGGCCCGGCGGATCGGGAGGTTCCGTGGGCGGCGATCCTGGGGTGCGCAGCTGTCCGGTAGCCAGGCCCTGTCACACCCGGGACTCGTTGAGACGTTGTTGTCTTTCCGGGCTTGAGGACTGCGTTCTCGCTGGTCAGGCATAGGGTCGGCGGCCTCGTGGCAGTGGTGTCGTGTCGTGTCGTGTCGTGTCGTGTCGTTGCTGACGCCGTCGTCGGCCCCGCCCCCGAGGGTCTTCCGGCTCCCGGTGTGCAGCCGGCGCGGCCCGAACTGGCGGAGGCGGCGAAGCCGAAAACAGTGGTGCCGGTGTGGCGGGCGGGGCTGGCCTGTTCGGCGCTGTCGGTGGACTACCAGCGCATCCTGCAGGCCCACAGCGACCGTAACCGACTCGGTCAAGGAGCTTTGACGTGCCAGGAGATGGCCGCCTGCTTCGGCCTGGACCCCGTACCGGGAAAGGTGGAGGCACTGCGATCGAAGGCCAAGCGGCTGACGGCGCGCGGCTGGCTGATCGAGCCGGCACCTGGCCGATTCACGCTCGCGAAGGACGTGGCCGGGCAACGCGGCGGGTCATGAGCATCGTCATCGACCAGTAGACCATCGCCTCCGCGCTGGCGATGGAACGCTCGAAGTCGCGCACGGGACGGCGACTTCGCATCAGGTGGGCGAAGCACCGCTCGACGATCCACCGCTTGGGCAGCACGACGAAGCCGTGCATGTCGTCGCTGCCTCTGACGATGGCGAGGACCAGGGCGAGGGCCGCAAGGCAGTACTCGACGAGGCTGCCGGTGTATCCTCCACCGGCCCAGACCAGGGCCAGCAGGTGGTGCGCGGCAGTGACCTGGGTGAGCAGGACCTGGGCCGCGGCGCGGTCGCCCACATCCGCTGCGGTGACCATCACCGCGAGCAGCAGGCCAAGGGTGTCGACCACGACGTGCCGCTTGCGCCCGTTGATCAGCTTGCCGCCGTCGAAGCCGCGGCTGTCATAGCCGACGACCGCGTCCGCTCTGACCGACTGCGAGTCGATCACGCCCGCGCCCGGCTCCGAGTCCCGCCCGGCCCGCTCGCGGACCAGGCGGCGGAGCCGGTCGTGGAACTCGCGGACCAGATCGTGGTTGCGCTAGCGCCGGAAGAACGCGTAGACCCTGTCCCACGGTGGGAAGTCGGCAGGCATGGCCCGCCACTTCGTGCCGTTGTCGACCAGGTAGCGGATCGCGTCGAGCATCGCGCGGTGGCAACAAGCCTCCGGTTGCCCGCCCCGGCCCCGCAGCCAGCCCGGCACCGGCAGCAGTGGCCGGACCACCGCCCACTCGGCGTCCGACATGTCGGTGGGATACCGACGCTCGCGCGCCCCGTGGTCTCTGGTGTTCCCCAACCTGTGAGCCAGACAGTCACACGCGAGAGTGGCTGAAGTGGACCCCACTCCCGCGTTGCCGTAGAAATGCGGCAACAGGGCCCCTTGGTGACGCCCCGAGGCCGCCTCGCGGGTTTGAGCCCGGTGCCGCGACTGACGAACCTGGCGAAGAGTCGTGTCCTACCGGCCGAGGCGCGGCCAACCGTCCCCGCTACGTCCTACTTCTCCTCCGGCTCCCAGGCGCGGAGCAGGTCGAGCAGCCCCGCGTCTCCGTCAACGTGCAAGGAGCCGGCCTGGATTCGGTCGTACAGGTAGAGGACCAGCTCACTGGCCGTGCCGTGGACGGAGGCGCCGGCTGCGTCCGAGCCCTCGCCGGTCGCGGCAGTGTGCGCGGGGATGCGGGTGATGCGTGCGCCGTCGCCGTCGACCGTGAGGCGCCAGGAGCGGCCCTCGGCGGCGTGGAAGTCGAAGGCCGTGGGCTTGTGCGGCCAGGCACTCGGCGTTGCGCAGACGGTGAACAGGAACTCCTCCACACCGTCGAGTGCCAGCTCGACCGGCAGCGGCTGCGGGGCGCCCCCGGCGAGCTGGGCGTCATACGTGTGCACCGCGGTCTCCTGGACCCGGTGCCGGGCGGTGCCGCCGGAGGTCTGCGGTGACTGCGACGCAGGCCACCACGTCCAGCAACCCCTCTCCGGTCCCGCCGCGCGCAGGGCGCCCAGCAGAAGCTGCGTCGACGCGTCCAGCCAGGCCAGCAGGGCCTCACGCTCCTGCGGCACTTCCAGAGCGCCGCGCGCGGCGACGGCCTCGGCCGGGGGAGCGTCGGCAGACCCCGCGTCGACGATGGCGGCCCAGAAACGGTCTCCCCCACCCAGGTGCTTCACCAGATCGAACAGTGTCCACCCGGGGCAGGTCGGCACCTGTGCGTCAAGACCGGGCGCGGCGGCGACCACGGCGCGGAAGGCGGTCGACCGTTCATCTATCAGTCGCAACAGGTCAGGGAACTCAAGATTCTTTTCCACGCCGGATGTCTATCACCGTGCTCCGGTGAGCGGACAGCGATTTTCACAGTCGCCGCCGGTTGGCCATTGCGGGCGTCCTCGCCTCCCACCGCTCGGGTGACAAGCTGCGCACTGCTGCGAGGACACTGGTGGCGGCGGTACGCCAGGCGTCGTGCCTGTGGGTGCTCTGGCCTCGCCGTGCGGCCGGGCACCTCGGCGACGTGACGTCCACCCGGTGCGCGCGGTCGTGCTGCCGCTCGATGTGATGGACGCGGAGGTCACGACGGCGGGGAGGACCGGTCGGGTCGGGAGTTCAGGTGACTCCCGTTCGACCAGCACTCCTCAAGTCCGGAACAACGACAGCCACTGACACAGAGCCTCCTTAGGATGATCCGGAGTACGCAGGCCGACAGATGGGGTGGGCTATGGCAGGCCGGGTCACAGCGGTGAGCCGCAACGGGACCTACTCGTTCAGCAAGCCCAATCGCGAGTCCGTCACCTTGCTTGCCGGGCTCGGCATCGAGGGGGACGTCCATGCCGGCGAGACGATCCGCCACCAGTTCCGCATGACCTACGAGCCGGACCTGCCCAACCTGCGTCAGGTACACCTGATGCACGAGGAACTCTTCGACGAACTGGCGCTCAAGGGCTATGCCGTCGCTGCGGGACAGCTGGGCGAGAACATCACCACCCGGGATGTCGACCTGCTCGCCCTTCCGACGGGCACCCTGCTGCACCTCGGCGAGCAGGCGGTGGTGGAGGTGACCGGCCTGCGCAACCCGTGCGCGAAGATCAACGACTTCCGGCAGGGCCTGCTCGGAGAGGTCTTCGGCCTCGATCCGGTCACCGGGGACTTCTCCTTCAAGTCCGGCATCATGGCGGTGGTCCGCCACAGCGGGCCGGTCCGCCCGTACGACGCCATCGAGGTCGAGGTCCCACCGGCCCCGCACCACCCGCTGGAGCGCGTCTGAGAGGGCTCCTACCAGCTCGGCGCGGAGCCTGCTCTTCGCTCGTGACGCGCACGTGCGAGGTGATGGGCCCGGCGGAGCAGCCGGCGAACCGCCTCATCGGTCCGCCGTCCCGGGTTCACCACCGCGAGCCAGGCGGCGGAACCATGGACCGGGTGGGCGATCACGGCGTCGGTGACACCGGGGTCGACATCGGTGGCCGGCTCGCGCGGCGCGTGACCGGTCCAGTCGCTGAACATCTCCTTCCCGGCGGCGACGTTGACGCGGAAGGTATCGGGGCGGTCCAGGCGCGACCTCTCGTCACCCGGGTAGTTCTTCGTCACGACCGTCGCGAACGGTTGAGTCGCTTTCGGCATGACGCCGTCGGGAGCGTAGAAGAAGAACGCATCCCCCCAGCTGATCTCCGGTGAGCCGTCGCCGGGTGCCGGCCTGACGGCCAGGGCCCCCTCGAGGCCGTCCACGAAGTCGATGATCTCGTCGATGGTCATGTGCTCAAGCGTTTCATTAAGGTGCTTGTGGAGACTTTGAACCGGAAGCCGGAGGAGGGACGGATGCCAACCCTCAAGTCATCGGGCATGCGCACGGTCGACGTCGCGCGACGTGCCGGGTACTCCGTCCAACAGGTCCGCAACCTGGAACGCGACGGTGTCCTGCCGCCGGCGACGCGCACGGCCGCGGGTTACCGGATCTACGGGGAGACACACCTGCAGTCCGCACTGGCCTACCGCGCGCTCGCGACCGGCACGAATCCGGTCGAGGCCAAGCGGATCGTTCGTGCCGTGCATGATCGCCCCACCGCGGAGGTACTCGCGCTGCTCGACGCGGCACACGCCCGACTCGACCGGGAGCGTACGGACCTGGAACTCGCCAAGGAGGCCGCCGCGGCGATCTCCGCCGATCCGATCGAGGACGTACGCCTGTCGGACTCGATGAGCGTCTCCGAACTTGCGGCCGCGCTCGGAGTGCGCCCGTCGACATTGCGGCACTGGGACGCCGAGGGACTCGCTGTGCCGGACCGGGCCCACCCGCGGGGGTCGAGACGATACTCACCGGCCCAGGTCCGGGACGCACGGATCGTGCACCAGCTACGCAGTGCCGGCTACCGGATCACTCCGCTCCGGACCTTGATGCCGAGCCTGCGACGCGGGCACGGACGGGAAGACGTCGCAGCCGCGCTGGCCACCCGGGATGCGAGCATCGTGGCGCGCTCCCGTGCCCTGCTCGACGCCGGCGTCCCACTCAGCCGCGTCCTCGACGCCACTCGACCGTGACCGCCGCCGACAACGAAACGCCGCTGCTGCCAAGGGTGCTGCAGGCTTACCCCTACTCGTGGGACAACGCCTTCGCCTGGACCTCGGAAGAGGAGGACGCGGAGACCCTCGCCTACGCGCGGGCCGTGCTGGAGGCCTGCCTGCCCGCCGAGCCGCCGGCCGAGCCCGAGCCACCGGCCGAGGCGGTCCTCCACGACTGCTCCGACGACGAATATCCCGAGTGGACCGAGGTCCGTGCCGTCCTCCGGGAGCGCATGCCCTACGCGCGGCACGTGACGGCCGAGCGCATGGCCGACGCCGAAGCGGAGTGTGCCCGTCGAGGGCTCGTCACGAACGGCTTCCAGGAGGTATGGACCCGCCGCATCTCCGCCTGGATCGCCGAACAGACCCTGTACTGGTGCGGCCTCATGGTCGACGACGAGGCCGCCCTCACACCCTGGCTCATGGACCTCGCCGAGCTCTACGTCCAACGCGGCCTGGCCGCCTCGAAAGCCGTGGGCGCGCTCAGCTGCACCAAGTCCGTACCGGAGAGCCGCGCCGCCCTTGCCCGGCTCGCCACGTACGACGGCCTGCCCGAGGAGATCCGTGAGTCGGTCGAGCACGAGCTCCGCTGACGCTCCGCTCCAACGCCGGCCCCACAGGCCGTTGTTGCACGCCGCTCAACGGCGACCCGTCCGAGACCTTGAGCCCGCGCGCACCGGCATGGCCAGTTCGGCCCGCAGCGCGTCCTCCAGCCCTGAGAGGCCATCCTGCACGCCCTGGAGTGGCCGCTCGTCGGCCGTCGAGGTGTGATCGAGGATCACTGACTGGGCGAGGAGCAGGGCCTGGTGCACATCATGCACCGCGTGACGAACCTCGTCGCTGGATATCAGTGACGCCTCGACGATCCACTTGTAGGCGACTGACCGGTTGTCGGGCAGCTTCCCGTCGTCCTCGTTCTTCAGGATGGAGACCAGCGAGTCATGCCAGCCGTGGAGCCCGATCAAGAGGTCCCGGTACAGGCCCTTCTTGTCATCCAACCAGCGCACCCGCTCAGCATGTGCTCGTTGTTCCTGCTGGATGCGTACCTGCCCACGCTGAGCAACCCATGCGCCCGCAAAGCCGGTCACGGCTCCCAGCGTTGTGCCCGCAAGTCCGACCAGCGCTGCGTCCATGACTACTTCCTAGCAGAGAACCGACTCTGCGAACGGCGAAAGGATCAAGGCTGACCGAGGCCTTCCTTATGACGGTCTTCATGAGCAGCGGCCGGCAGGGGCCGCACTCCCGACAACATGCGGATCCGCACCGGGAGATGAGCGGCGGAGTCCCCTGCTATGGTGCGCCGATGTCATCGATCAGGCAGGTCCAAGTCACCTTCGACTGCGCAGAACCTGAGCGCGTCGCTCGCTTTTGGTGCGAGGTGTTGGGGTACGTCGTACCGCCGCCGCCGGAGGGGTTCAACACTTGGGCCGACTTCGATCGCTCTCTGCCGCCTGAGCGGCAGGGTGCGGCGTTCACCTGCAGTGATCCCTCAGGCGTGGGCCCGCGGCTGTACTTCCAACGCGTCCCCGAAGGCAAAGTCGTCAAGAATCGGGTGCATCTTGACGTGCGGGTCGGCACCGGGCTCGTGGGTGCAGAGCGCCTCGCCGCGCTCGAAGCCGAGTGCACACGGCTGATCGCGCTCGGCGCGACACGCGAGCGACTGCTGCTTGCCGATGAGCACAACGAGTCGTGCATCGGGATGCAGGACATCGAGGGCAACGAGTTCTGTCTCGACTGAGCATCCTCCTAGACGGCGAGGCGGGACCTCCCTCGGGGCTTTCGTAAAGGTGGTCCCGTACTGGGCGGGAGGCATTCCGTGAAGGCGAGGTTGTGAAGTCGGGCGTTGCCGAGCATCGCGGTGTGCATGCCGTCGCCTCTCGGACGGCATTTCCGAAGGGTCTCGTGCAGTCCTGCGCGGTTGCCGGTGACCAGCCGGCCGACGGCGACGAGCCGGGTCTCGGCGACGATGCGGACCTGGTGGTTGGTCGAGTACCGGTGGTTCTTCGACTGCTCCGCAACCGTGTGATCAGCCGGCTACCAGCCTGATCCGGTCCTCCTTGGGCAGGCCCCCACGGCCGGCCCCGCGTACCGGGTCCGCATCCTCGCGCAGCATCAACTGGCGGCGGCCTTCCCTTCCTCAGGATCCGACGCCGACTGCAGGATGTTCGGGCCTCCCACGGCATCAAGGACTGCCTGCCCCCGCCGGTCGACGAGCCTCGTGAAGATCTGCTGCGCGTAGCCGAAAATAATGGCCCACCCGATGATCTGCGCTGATGAATCCAGGGCCGACAACCCTGGAACGAATGCGCCCCGCATCAAGATGAGTCCGAGTACGGCAGTCAGCGCGCCGGTCGGCAACTTGAGAAGCGCAAGAGCCACAGGCACGTTATACGGAGTGGCAGTACCTCTGATCTGCCGAAGGGTAACGGCGGCAGCAACCGCGGCCGCCCCCATCCCGGCGAGTTCGATGACGAAGTAGTCCCGCGACCTCGCAACGTGGGCGTAGGCAAAGTCCAGGTCCTTATCCCCGGGCTTGAAGTCGCCGTCCGAAGCATCCGCTGTGGGACAGACGACACCGATATCCATCGGGCCGAAACAGATTGGCACGACGTCGGGGAACAGAGCTCCCAGCACAGCAACCGTGATCGCGATAAGCGTAAGCACAGCGGCCACGCCGTATACAATTCTGACAAAACTGCGCACGCGAAGATTCTCACGGAGCAGCGTTTGGCGGGCGACACCTACCGCGTCGATGAGAAACTCCCGCTGCTCGTCGTCCAGGGACCCCCCTGCGTCGACGAGTTTCTCGATTCTTTCTACTCGGGACCTTCGGAGGTCAGTGACGCAAAGGTGCTCACGAACGACGGAGACCAGCCCAGGCAACAGCGCCTTCACCATTTCCAATGGCACCAGTCGCAGCATAAGGGATTGCGCCATATCGAGATGAGCCTGTACGACAGCCAAGTTCGACCCAGAAATGCGCCGATCATTTCCGATCTGATCGAGTAGCTTGTCGGCCTTTTCCAACTCCTTAAGCGCGGCATCCTTGATCACTAATTGCACATCTGGATTCCTGTCCGGTTCCGTCCGAACGGAAACGAGCACGCGCATTTCAGCTACCCGGGAGCGAAGTACCTCTCGGAGGTCCCAGCGCCCCCTTGAGTACGGCAGCTTGTATAGACGCGACGAAGAAAGTTTTCGATCCTCCACGTATCCGAATGTAGTCACAATTGAACAGAGGCTGGCCAGCGACGCGCCAAGAAATGCCCCGTCTGGCCCACTGGTCACACTTTCTGGAACCCAACGTATAGACCTCCCCGCAGGGCGCAGTGAGATTCCAGATTTTCCTCGGGAAACTTCTTCAAGGCATGCCCCAGCTCAGCAAGGCATCCCGACCGCGAAGAAACGTCTCGGCTGCTGAGCGGGTCCGCTCCGGGATCAATGCAAAAAGGAGGACCAGAACGGAATCGCGGCGTACTGATGGTCTTCGGGTGTCGGCACAGGGCGACCGAACTCGTGGTGCCAGTAGTCGACCAGATCGATGCCGTAGTGAATGATGTCCGTCTGGTACATCGACAACACCGGCGTACCCGTGCGGTCCGGATCGGCCAACAGGCACCGGTGCGAATAGATCGGCACCATCACCGGGACCTTGGCCAAGTGCGACCGGGCCACCTTCAAGGC
>NZ_JBHWZS010000155.1:0-19401 GCF_042728155.1 Streptomyces sp. NPDC060209 | reverse complement strand
GGGGGGACCCTGTGGGAGAGTAGGACGCCGCCGAACAATTATTCCGGGAAAGCCCCGTGCCCTTGTGGCACGGGGCTTTTCTGCGTTCACGACCCATGTCAGAGCTCCGGGGACAAAGCCTCTGGAGGGGGATTCGCCGGGATTGGCGTGACCATGCGGCAAGCGGTGGCCTGGTAGCCGGCGACCGTTCTCCACTCCGCCGACTTTCATCGCGAGCGGCGCGGAGGCCGTGTGGGAGCTCGTGGCGCATCGGGCGCTGGCCGTCGAGCAGGAACCATGGCACACCGGCCACGCCATGCACACGATCTTCGTCGATGACCTGGACGCCCTCACCGCCCGCCCCCGCCCTCTACAGCCGGCCGGCCGCTTTCAGCGTGAGGTAGGCGTCAGCCAGTGCAGGTGCGAGGTCGTCGGGCGCGGCATCGACGACCGTGACGCCATGACGTCGGAGCTGGTCCGCGGTGCGGCGGCGCTGGGCCTGCGCCTGAGTGCCGGCAGCGGCCTCGTAGATCGCGTCCACTGTGCCCCGCGCTCGGGCCATCGCCTCGACGTGGGGGTCCGCGACAGCTGCGACCAGCACCGTGTGGCGCTGGGTGAGCTGCGGGAGGACCGGCAGGAGGCCTTCTTCGATAGGAGCGGCGTCCAGAGTCGTGAGCAGGACGATCAGGGAGCCACGAGGAGCGTTTGCCAGTGCGGCTGTGCTGAGACCACGCGCGTCGGTCTCCACGAGTTCGGGCTCAAGGGTGGCGAGAGTACCGACGAGCGTCGACAGCACATCCCCTTTCGCGGTCCTGCCCTGCACCTGGGCTCGGACACGACGGTCGTACGCGATCAGGTTCACACGGTCGCCGGCGCGGGTGGCAAGGGCTGTGAGGAGCAGGGTCGCGTCCATGGCGGCGTCGAGCCGCGGTACATCGCCCACCCGGCCTGCAGAGGTGCGCCCGGTGTCGAGGACGACGAGGATGTGGCGGTCACGCTCGGGGCGCCAGGTGCGCACAGCGACCGCAGACTGGCGCGCGGTGGCCCGCCAGTCGATCGAGCGGGTGTCGTCTCCCGCAACGTAGGCGCGCAAGCTGTCGAACTCCGTGCCTTCTCCGCGGGTGAGCACACTGGTCCGGCCGTCCAGTTCGCGCAGCCGTGCGAGCCGTGAGGGCAGATGCTTCCGGCTCGTGAAGGGAGGCAGAACCCGGACGGTCCAGGGCACACGGTGGTGGCCCTGGCGGGCCGCGAGACCGAGGGGGCCGAACGACCGGACGGTGACGCGGTCGGCCTGGCGGTCTCCACGCCGCGACGGACGGAGGAGCGTGGTGAGGCGGCGGCGCTCCCCGGCAGGTACGGCGAACTGGTGCCGGGACGAAGCCTGTTCGCTCTCCGAGGCCCAGCTGCTGGGGGGCCAGGCGTCGCGGAGGTGGGCGCGGAGTCGGCGCCGGGAAGGATTGGTCACTGTGAGTTGCACTGCCGCCGTGTCGCCGAGTCGAACGGATGTATCACCGGATCGGGTGAACTGCAGCCTGCGCACTGGCGCGGCCAGGGCGTAGTCGCACACAATTGCCAATGAGAGCGGGACATTGACCGCGAGCATGCCCGTCCAGCTCGGGGCCAGGATGCCTACGGGGAGTGACCCCAAGGCCGCCACCAGGGCGGCCCGTCCGGTGAGGGCCATGGTCACCGCCTCACCGGGGGACGGGGACGTGGGCGAGGACAGCGGTGATGACGGAGTCGGCGGTGACTCCCTCCATCTCCGCTTCCGGCCGCAGCTGTATGCGATGACGAAGCGTGGGTAGAGCGAGGGCTTTCACATCGTCCGGGATGACATAGTCCCGGCCTGTGAGCCAGGCCCATGCCCGTGCGGTGGAGAGCAGCGCCGTAGCGCCTCGGGGGGAGGCGCCCAGGTTGAGTGAGGGGGATTCACGCGTGGCACGGCAGATATCCACGACATAGGCGGCGATCTCGGGGGAGACCGAGGTCTTGGCGACGGCTACGCGTGCAGCTTCGAGGTCGGCGGGGCCGGCCACGGGCCGTATGCCCGCTGCCTTCAGGTCGCGAGGGTTGAACCCGTTCGCGTGGCGAGTGAGCACATTGATCTCGTCCTCGCGTGAGGGGAGGGGCACGGTCAGCTTGAGGAGGAAGCGGTCCAGCTGGGCCTCGGGCAGTGGGTAGGTGCCCTCGTACTCGACGGGGTTCTGGGTGGCCGCGACCAGGAAGGGGTCGGGCAGTGGTCGGGGAGACCCGTCGATGGTGACCTGACGCTCTTCCATCGCCTCAAGAAGGGAGGACTGCGTCTTGGGAGGAGTGCGGTTGATCTCGTCGGCGAGCAGGAGATTGGTGAACACCGGGCCGGGCTGGAAGGAGAATTCGGCGGTGCGGGCGTCGTAGACGAGCGAGCCCGTGACATCGCTCGGCATCAGGTCAGGGGTGAACTGGACGCGCTTGGTGTCCAGTTCGAGGGACGCGGCAAGTGCGCGGACCAGGAGGGTCTTTGCGACTCCGGGCACGCCTTCCAGAAGTACATGGCCCCGGCAGAGGAGCGCGACGACCAGTCCGGTGACGGCCGGGTCCTGGCCGACAACGGCCTTTGCGATCTCGGAACGCAGAGCTTCCAGGGATGCGCGGGCGCTGTCGGAGTTCGCGGGGACCACGGAGGGCTCTGCGGTTGCCGCAAGCTCGGTGGTCTCCGGTGTCGGGGCGCTCATGAGGTGCGTACCTCTCTTTCGAGGGCGTCGAGTTGCTCGGTCAGAAGGACTAGCGCTGCGTCGTCGGCCGGAGCCGGGCCGAAGAGGAGGGCGCCGGGGTCGCTGCCGGGGGTGCTGAGTCGTGCGGTGACGGCAGGCAGGAGCACAGCGGGGGAATCGGCGTCACGGGCGGTCACACCGAGGAGAGGGGAGATGCGGGCCCGAGCGGCGGAACGCAGCACTGCGGCGGCGCGGTCGCGGGCGTCCGCCTTGCGGTAGAGGCGGGCCCGTCCTTCGGTGGATTCGGAGGCCCGGATGGCCACCGGTAGCCGCTCGGTGACCAGGGGGCCGAAGCGGCGGCCACGCCAGATGGCGGCGAGGGCAGCGGCGAGGGCGAGTTGGAGGGTGCCCCAGAGCCATCCCTGGGGGATGAGGCCGATGAAGCCGTTCTCTCCTTCGGCTCCTCCGTCACCGCTGTCGTCCCGGCTGCCCGGCCCGCCTTCGCCTTCGGCGGCGGAAGGATCATCGAGCGAGGGGAGGTACCAGACGAGATGTGGGCGGGAGCCGAGGAGTTGCATCCCCAGCGAGGCATTGCCCTGCTGGTCGAGACGGTCGTTGTGGAGGATGTCGGGGGAGCCGAGCAGCACGGTGTCGCCGGCTCCGTGTCCCGGCAGGACAAGGAGGGGGGCGAGGCCGTTGTCCGGGTAGCAGGCGATGGCGTCCCGCGCGTCCGTCGCGTATTGGATCCCACCGATGTCGGCGCTTCCCGCGGTGCGGGCTGCGGGGAGTTCGCAGCGTGGGGGACGTGCGGTCACAGGCCCATGCGCTTCCGGGCGTACGCCGGGGGCGAGGCGGGCCACGGAAGGGCCGCCAGGGGCGATGAGGACGGTACGGCCTGCGGAGTCGGCGGTCGCCGTGTGGAGGCGCTGTTGCTGGTGAGCGGTGAGCATGTTGGGGCCGACGACGAGCAGGGTGGTGTCGGCGCCTGGCGCACCGGCAGCCTCGTCGAGGGTGGTGACGACGTCGACGGATACACCGCGGTCCTTGAGGAGTTCGGCGACGGCGCGGCTTCCGTAGGGGTCTGCGGAGCGGGGATCGAGACGGCCGTGCTGATCACCGGAGCGAACGGCGGCAAGGGCGACCCCGGCGACGACGAGGATGAGGACGGCGAGCAGCAGTCCCCTGACACGCTGCCAGATCTGCTGAGGGGTACGGGATTCCGAGGTGGTGGGAACGGCCGCGGTGGCGGTCATCCGGTGGCCCCCAGGGCTGTGCCGGTGGTCAGCAAGGGCTTGGCGGCCTCGAGATCCAGGTCGAGCGTGCACAGAGTCAGGTACGCGGCCTCGTCGGCGGTGCGGCCACCGTATGTGACGTCGTCGAAGACCCTGGCGGCCGTGCGGAGCCGGTCGGCGTGCGCGGACATCAGCCGGCCCGCCTCGGCGGCGGCCTCGTCCGCGGTGCGGCCGGGGCGTGGGTCGAGTACGGCCCGGTCCTCCAGGGAGCGTACGAGGGCGCGCATCCGTTCCTGGACGGCTTCGGTCCAGCGCCGGGCTTCGGCGTGTGCGGCGGCCGCGGTGCGGTGGTCGGCCGCGCTGCGGGTGGTGGTGCCGAAGAGGGTCTCCGGAGAGCGGACGGTGCGCCGTGGTGTGCCGAGCCTCCACCACAGGGCGGCGCCCAGGCCGACGAGGGCCAGGACGAGTACGACGAGGCCGAGCGGGCCGCCGGGGGCAGCCCCGGCGGCGCCGGCGAAGAGGTCGCCGATCCAGTCCCAGAAGCGGTCGAGGCCGCGTTCGAGAAGGTTCGGATCGTGTTGGTGGTACATCGGGTCGGACAGCTCGTCCTGCGCCGCTTCACGGGCGGGGACGCGTGGGGTGTCCACGGGTATGTCCTCGCCCGCCCGGATGAGTCGTGCTGCCGCGGTGGTGCCCCCCGCCCCCGTCACCGCATCAGCTCCTGGGGGTGTCGTAGCCGGGCACGCCGGCGGCCCGGGCGAGGTCCAGGTCGAGGGCCTCGCGGCGGATGCGCTGGTCGACGTAGAGCAGGGCCATCACTCCCGCCGTGAAGGGGTAGGCGAGCGTCGAGATGATCACGTCGCCGATGCCTGTGACGATCAGGAAGGGCCAGCCGAAGTCTGTCGAGCGGCTGTTGAGGAACTCGCTCAGGCCGCCGCTGTCCACCGTCACCGCGATGATGCCGAACGGGATCGTGATGATCAAGGTCAGGATGATCACCAGCAGGTAGGTGAGCGCCAGAATGCCGAAGGTCCGCCACCAGTTGCCCCTGACCAGCTTGGCGGACCGGCGCAGCGAGGTGAGTACGGGCTGCCGTTCCAGCATCAGCGCCGGCGCTGCGAGCGTGAAGCGGATCATCAGCCAGAGAACGACCACAAAGGCGGCGAGGAGGCCGAGGAAGGTCAGCGCGCGCCCGCCCGCACCGTCGCCCAGGGCCAGGCCCGGAAGCAGCCCCACTGCCATGATCCCGGCGCTCATCAGGCTCAGCAGAAGGGTGAGCCCGAGCAGAGGAAGAAGCCGGGGGCGGGCCTCGGACCACGCCTCGGAGAGCGTCACACCACGGCCCAGCACGGAGCGGCTGATCACCACGGTGAGGACCGAGGTGGTGATGAGTGTGGCGATCATCGCGATGAGCGTGCTCGGGGCGCTGGTGATCAGCTGCGACTGCGCCGAGTCGGTGGCCTGGCGGAGGGCCTCAGCGCCGGTCGCGTTCGGGTCGACCGATTCCTGCTCGGGCAGGAGGTAGCGCTGCACGAGAATGATCACGATCTCGGCGATCACGGAGACGGTGAGGCTGATGCCGAGGACCGTGCGCCAGTGGGTGCGCATGGTGGACACCGCGCCGTCGAGGATTTCGCCGACACCCAGGGGGCGGAGCGGAATGACGCCCGGCTTCGCGGCCATGGGCGGGCGGCCCCATCCGGGGCCTTGGGGCATGCCGCCCCAGCCCGGAGCGGGCGGTGGCGCGCCTGGGCCGTTACCGGGGGCGCTCGGTGGGGACCACTGCCCCGGAGGCGGCTGTGCGGGAGACCACTGTCCGCTTCCGTCAACGGGCGAGGAGGGCTTGGGGATGCCCGTCTCCTGGCCGTCGGAGGGGGCGGATCCGGGCGAGGCCCAGCCCGGAGAGTCGTTCATCGTCGCTCCTTCACAGTCCTGCCCGCTCATCGGGGCGGCAGGTTGCCAGCCATCGTGCCACGCGTTGGTCCGGTGCGGGTCTGGCGCCGTATCTCCTTCTTGCCTTCGTGTGCGGGCGGTTCAGCGGGCAGACTGGGCAGATGGCTGATCAGGACGCGCAAACGCCGGTGGGTATCGAGCCTCCGGCTCTCTCCGTACTCCGATGGGACGAGTCTCCGGAAGGTTCTGCGGTGGTGCTCCTCGACCAGACGCGGCTGCCCGCCGAGGAGGCCGAGCTGGTGTGTGCCGATGTGCCCGCGCTGGTGCGGGCGATCCGGACGCTGGCGGTACGGGGGGCGCCCCTGCTGGGTATCGCCGGGGGCTACGGGGTGGCGCTGGCAGCCGCCCAGGGCGAGGACGTGGCTCAGGCCGCGAAGCTGCTGGAGCATGCGCGGCCCACCGCGGTGAATCTCGGGTACGGGGCGCGTCGGGTGGCGCGGAAGTACCAGGCGGCCGTCGAGAGCGGGTCCGGCCCGGAGACGGCCGCCGCGGTGGCCCTCGCCGAGGCGCGGGCTCTGCATCAGGAGGATGCGGCGGCCAGTGGGCGGATGGCGCAGTACGGTCTGGAACTGCTGGCGGAACTCCTGCCGGCAGGAGGCGGGCACCGGTTGTTGACCCACTGCAATACCGGGGCACTCGTGTCCGGCGGTGCGGGGACCGCCTTCGCGGTCGCTCTGAGGGCGCACCGGGAGGGCTGCCTGCGGCAGCTGTGGGTGGACGAGACCCGGCCGCTGCTCCAGGGTGCCCGCCTCACGGCCTACGAGGCGGATCGGAACGGGATGCCGTACAGCTTGCTCACGGACAACGCGGCGGGTTCGCTGTTTGCGGCGGGGGAGGTGGATGCCGTACTCATCGGGGCGGACCGCATTGCCGCGGACGGCTCGGTGGCCAACAAGGTGGGGAGCTATCCGTTGGCGGTGCTCGCGAAGTACCACCATGTGCCGTTCCTCGTTGTTGCGCCGACGACCACGGTCGATCTGGAGACGGTGGACGGTACATCGATCGTCGTGGAGCAGCGCTCCGCGACCGAAGTGACGGAGTTCACATCGGAACCGGGTGTTCCGGCCGGAGACGAGGGTGGCAGGACTGCCGTCGCACCCCCGGGAGCCAAGGCGTACAACCCCGCATTCGACATCACGCCGCCCGAACTGGTCACGGCGATCGTCACGGAGGAGGGCGTCATTTCCCCGGTCACGGGGGTCGGACTGGCAGAGCTGTGTGCCAGGTCATCGCAGGTAACGATTAGCTAATGGGATGATGTCGTTTATGAAGGGACGCGTCCTTGTCGTCGACGACGACACCGCACTGGCCGAGATGCTCGGCATTGTGCTGCGTGGAGAAGGTTTCGAGCCGTCGTTCGTAGCGGACGGCGACAAGGCACTGGCTGCTTTTCGTGAGGCCAAGCCGGACCTGGTGCTGTTGGACCTCATGCTGCCCGGACGGGACGGCATCGAGGTCTGCCGGCTGATCAGGGCCGAGTCCGGTGTGCCGATCGTCATGCTCACTGCCAAGAGCGACACGGTGGATGTAGTGGTGGGCCTGGAATCCGGGGCCGACGACTACATCGTCAAGCCGTTCAAACCGAAGGAGTTGGTTGCCCGGATCAGGGCGCGTTTGCGGAGGTCCGAAGAGCCCGCGCCGGAACAGCTGGCGATCGGGGACCTGGTCATCGATGTCGCCGGTCACTCGGTGAAGCGGGAGGGGCAGTCCATCGCCCTCACCCCGCTGGAGTTCGACCTGCTGGTGGCTCTCGCCCGCAAGCCGTGGCAGGTCTTCACCCGTGAAGTGCTGCTCGAGCAGGTGTGGGGCTATCGCCACGCCGCCGACACCCGTCTGGTGAACGTGCATGTCCAGCGGCTTCGCTCGAAGGTGGAGAAGGACCCGGAGCGGCCGGAGATCGTCGTGACCGTCCGTGGTGTCGGTTACAAGGCCGGACCGAGCTGACATGACCCTGGGCAGCGCTGCTCCGCCACCCGGGGTGCCCGGGGCCCGTACGGAGCGGGCTGCCGGTCCGGTGCGGAGTACTTCCCGTTTCGGCAGGGTCCCGCTGGGCGGCCGGTTGTTCCGCGACCGGACGCCCGGCGGCCCCGTGCCGCGGCTGCTGATGCGGTGGATCCGCGGGCCGCTGCTGCCGGCTGTCCGGCTGTGGCGGCGCAATCTGCAGCTGCGCGTCGTGGCGGGAACGCTGCTGATGTCGATCGCGGTGGTGCTGCTCCTCGGCTTCGTCGTGATCGGGCAGGTCAGGAACGGCCTGCTCGAGGCGAAGGGCAAGGCCGCACAGACACAGGCGGCCGGCGGTTTCGCGGCCGCCCAGACGAACGCGAACGCGCCTCTGGTCCCTGGAGACCAGAGCGAGGAGAGCGCCGACGGCATGACGGCCAACACCTCATGGCGCACGGAGCTCGTCGACCAGCTGGCCAGCGGTGGTACGAACGCGTTCAACGTGGTGGCGCTCAGCGCCGACTCCGTCGGGCACGGCACCACCAGCCGCGCTCCACGCGGCTCGGGCAGCGTGGAGGCGTCCAGCATCCCGCAGAGGCTGCGGGACGACGTCGGCAAGGGGGCAGGTGCCTTCCAGACGTACTCGCTGATCCGGTACTCGTACGGCAAGGATCCGGAGCCCGGGCTCGTCGTCGGCAAGAGGCTCTACGACGTCGACCACAATCCGTACGAGCTGTACTACCTCTTCCCGCTCACGCAGGAGGAGAAGTCGCTGACCCTGGTCACGACGACACTGGCCACGGCCGGTCTGTTCGTGGTCGTGCTGCTCGGGGCCATCGCCTGGTTCGTGGTGCGCCAGGTCGTCACGCCCGTACGGATGGCGGCAGGGATCGCCGAGAGACTTTCCGCGGGCCGGCTCCAGGAGCGGATGAAGGTCACCGGTGAGGACGACATCGCACGCCTCGGTGAGGCCTTCAACAAGATGGCGCAGAACCTGCAGCTGAAGATCCAGCAGCTGGAGGAGCTCTCCCGCATGCAGCGGCGTTTCGTCTCGGACGTCAGCCATGAGCTGCGCACCCCGCTGACGACCGTGCGGATGGCCGCCGATGTCATCCACGAGGCGCGCGTCGACTTCGACCCGGTCACGGCCCGGTCCGCGGAGCTGCTGGGAGACCAGCTCGACCGCTTCGAGTCGCTCCTGTCCGATCTGCTGGAGATCAGCAGGTTCGACGCGGGGGCCGCGGCGCTGGAAGCGGAACCGATAGATCTGCGCACGGTCGTCCGGCGGGTGATCGGTGGCGCCGAGCCGCTGGCGGAGCGCAAGGGCACCCGGATCCGGGTGGTGGGTGACGAACAGCCCGTGGTCGCGGAAGCCGACGCGCGCCGTGTGGAGCGGGTCCTGCGCAATCTCGTCGTCAACGCGGTCGAGCACGGCGAGGGCCGGGACGTCATCGTGCGGATGGGCGTCGCGCAGGGGGCCGTGGCCGTGGCGGTCAGGGACTACGGCGTGGGGCTCAAACCGGGCGAGGCCACCCGGGTCTTCAATCGCTTCTGGCGGGCGGACCCGGCACGTGCCCGCACCACCGGCGGCACCGGCCTGGGGCTGTCGATCGCCGTCGAGGACGCCCGGCTGCACGGAGGCTGGCTGCAGGCCTGGGGCGAGCCCGGCGGAGGGTCTCAGTTCCGGCTGACCCTGCCGCGTACGGCGGACGAGCCGCTGCGTGGATCGCCGATACCGCTGGAACCGGAGGACTCCCGGCGCAACCGGGAGGACCGCGAGCGTGCGGAGGCGGCGCCGGCGGCGAGCGATCACAGGCTGATGTCCGTACCGACCCAGACAGGTTCCACGGGGCGTTCCCATCTGGGCGTGCCGACGCACGGGCCGGCGGTGTCGCGAACGCCGGCGTCGGTCCATCCGGCGGCACTGCCGGGCAGCGGGGCACGCGTGGTGTCGCGTCAGGCCGGGGACCGGCCGGACGCGGGCACCGGCCCAGAGACGCAGGATCCGGAGCAGGAGGACACGACTCGTGGACACTGACCGCCGTCGGGGCGTCTACGGCCGGGCGGTGCGGTTGTCCGCGCTGCTCGGCTGCGGTGTGGTGGTGCTCGCCGGGTGCGGAGCGATGCCGGTCACCGGCGACGTGAAGGCGGTCGACGCCTCGCAACCGGGTGATTCCCAGGTCCAGGTGTACGCCGTGCCGCCGAGGGAGGGTGCCGCGCCCATCGAGGTCGTCGACGGCTTCCTGGAGTCGATGACCAGCGACGACCCCGATTTCCGGACGACCCGCAAATATCTGACGGCGGAGGCGGCCCGCACCTGGCAGCCGAGCGAGGGCACCACGGTGCTCGCGAAGGCGCCCAACCGCAACGGGCCCACGATCCACGACAAGGAACGCAGGACCACCGAGACCACCTACACGCTGACCGGCGAGCAGGTCGCGGCGGTCGACGCGCAGAGCTCCTACCGGCCCCTGGCCCCGTCCGAGTACTCCCAGATGCTTCATCTGGTCCGCGAGAAGGGGACGGACGGCAAGCAGGAATGGCGCATCGACATCGTGCCGGACGGCCTGGTGCTCGGGCAGTCCGACTTCAAGCGCCTCTACCGGTCCGTGAACAAGTACTACTTCGCCGCCGGGCGGACGGACGTCGAGTCCGCACTTGTCGCCGACCCCGTCTATGTACGGAACCGCACGGATCCCGTCACGCGGATGGACACGGCCACGCAGACGGTGCGGACGCTGCTGGAAGGCCCTTCGAACTGGCTGCGGCCGGTGGTCGACTCGCGCTTCCCCGCCGGTACGGCGCTGAAGTCAGGGGTCACCTCGCTGGCTCCGGACGACCAGAACGTGCTGAAGGTGCCGCTCAACAAGAAGGCCGACAAGGCCGGACCGGGTGCCTGCCGGATGATGGCCGCCCAGGTGCTCTTCACGCTGCGGGACCTGACGTCCGCGCGGGTGGGGCAGGTGGAGCTGCAGGGTGAGCGTGGTCCGCTGTGCTCCCTCGGGGCCGACGAGGCCGAGGAGTTCGCCTCGGACAAGGGTTTGGACGGCCCGGACAGTCAGTACTTCGTCGACGACAAGGGGCATGTGCAGCGCATCCCCGGGAGCAGTAAGGGCAGCGGTGATCCGGAGCCTGTGATCGGTCCGCTGGGCAGCGGGACGGTGGCCATGAGCGCCGTGGGCGTGGCCCGGGACGAACAGCAGGCTGCCGCGGTCTCGGCGAATCAGCAGCATCTCTACGTGTCCTCCATCGCCGAGGAGAGCGAGCCGGCAGCCGCCGTGGTGACCAGTCGGGCGAGGAAGGCCGCCGACCGGCTGTCGGCACCGAGCTGGGACGGCAAGGGTGATCTGTGGGTCGCCGACCGCGATCCGTCGGATCCCAGGCTGCTGCGTCTCGTGGACGGTGCCGGAGAACCTCAGGAAGTCTCGGTACCCGGCTTGAACGGCGGGCGGATCGAGGCCCTGCGGATGTCGGCCGACGGGGTCCGGATCGCCTTGCGGGTTTCGAGGGACGGGCACACGACGCTGAACATCGGCCGGGTCGAGCGGCACGGCTCGGGGGAGACCGAGCAGGTATCGGTGGAGGACCTGCGCCAGGCCGCACCCCAGCTGGCCGACGTGACGGCTGTCTCCTGGTCGGGCCGCAGCCGTCTCGTGGTGGTCGGCAAGGAGGAGGGCGGTGTGCAGCAGGTGCGTTACGTGCAGGCCGACGGGTCCACCTCGGCCTCCGGAGTACTGCCGGGCGTGAACCAGGTGACGGCGGTCGCGGCTGCCGACGACGAGCAGTTGCCGCTGATGGCGGACACCGAGAGCGACGGGATAGTGAAGCTGTCGCCGGGGGACAACTGGCAGACGGTCCTCAAGGACGGCTCGTCGCTGGTCTACCCGGGCTGATCGGAGGGGCACACCAGGTGCCCGCCAGGGCAGTCCGCGCCGTCCGCAGGTGCGGATCTCCCGGTTGTCCACAGGGGTTTTCCACAGGGATGGCCGGATGTCCGCCGGCGTTGCACAGTGGGATTTGTGCGGGGTTGGTGGCGGGAGATCGCGGGGCTGGTGCTGCCGGTGGCCTGTGGGGGCTGCGGCAGTCCGCGGACGGAGCTGTGCGAGGTGTGCGCCGCCGGGCTGGCGGCCACGCCGCGCCGTGTGAGACCTGCGCCCGAGCCCGCGGGGCTCCCCGTGGTCCATGCTGCGGCGCCGTACGAGAACGCCGTACGCGCGATGCTGCTCGCCCACAAGGAGCGAGGGGCACTCGGCCTGGCCGGGGCACTCGGCGGGGCGCTGGCGGCCGCTGTGCGGGCCGGAACGGGGCATGCGGGCGACGAGGGTCCACTGCTCCTGGTGCCCGTGCCGTCGGCGCGGCGGGCCACGGCACGGCGTGGGCATGATCCGGCGCGCAGGATCGCGGCCGCGGCCGCGGCCGAGCTGCGACGCGGGGGCACGCGGGCCCGAGTGCTCGCCGTCCTCCGGCAGAGGCGTGCGGTGGCGGACCAGGCGGGGCTGGGAGCCCGGGAGCGGCAGACGAATCTGGCGGGCGCGCTCCTTGTCGCGGACGGTGGCCGGAGGCTGCTCGACGGGGGTCGGATCGTGCTGGTGGACGACCTGCTGACGACGGGGTCCTCGCTGGCGGAGGCGGCACGCGCGGTCCGCGCCGCGAGCTGCGAAGGCAGTGGCAGGACGGGAGGACTCCGGGCCGCAGTAGTCGCAGCTTCTCCGACTGCTTTCGAAATAAACCGGAACTGACAGATAACTTGCATCGTTGCAGGTAGTGAGTGGGAAAAGGGCCCTGATCGGAGGTACGCGTGAGTAGCGGGTGCCGACACAGTGGTGGGCAGGCTATGTTCGGTTGTGAGGGACGGTGAATTCCGCACCTCGATGAATGCGCCACCAGGTTTCGGGCAGGTAACTCACCGGTACGCCAGAAGCATGGAAATCGGTGGGGTGGAGACCCTGCCGATGGGGGAGGAGGAGGTGACAGCCACCGAGTCCGCGGCTCCGGCGATCACCGGAGCCTGGTGCAAAAGGGAGATGCTCCGCCGCCGAAGCGGAGCGATCCGGGAACGGAGTTCTGCGTGGACATCGTCGTCAAGGGCCGCAAGACCGAGGTGCCCGAGCGGTTCCGCAAGCACGTGGCCGAGAAGCTGAAGCTGGACAAGATCCAGAAGTTCGACGGCAAGGTGATCAGCCTCGACGTCGAGGTGTCCAAGGAGCCGAATCCCCGTCAGGCCGACCGTGCGGCAAGGGTGGAGATCACGCTCCGCTCGCGTGGGCCGGTCATCCGGGCGGAAGCGGCGGCAGGCGACCCGTACGCAGCGCTGGACCTGGCCACCGACAAGCTGGATGCGAGGCTGCGCAAGGAGCACGACAAGCGCTACAGCAGGCGCGGTAACGGCCGGCTGTCGGCGTCCGAGGTGGCGGAGGTCGTGCCCGGCGCCGCCTCCTTCAACGGGGACGGTGAGCTGGTCCCCGAGGAGACCACCCCGTCCGTGCCCACCACCAGGATCGGTTCGCTCGAGGTCCAGGGCGAAGGGCCGCTCGTGGTGCGCGAGAAGACGCACGTCGCAGCGCCGATGACACTCGACCAGGCGCTCTACGAGATGGAGTTGGTCGGGCACGACTTCTACCTGTTCGTCGACTCCGAGACCAAGGAGCCCAGTGTCGTCTACCGGCGGCACGCATACGACTACGGCGTCATCCACCTGAGGACCGACCCGCTGGCCTCCGACGAGGCGGGCGGCGCGGGCGGCGCGCTCGGCGGCTGACACCCACCAGTCACAGCCGGTACGCGGTGCCCCTGGAAGCGTCTGTGCGACCTCAGGGGCACCGCTTCGGCGGCCAAGCATGAAATCATGGGCGTTCCAGGCCAATCAGTGCTCTGCGCACTGGCGTTGGCGGGCAGCCTGTGACCTCAGGCAGTGGCTTCAGGGGGAGGAACGATGGCGGACACCTTCGGGCCCGTGCGCGGGACGAACGATGCCGACAGCGCTGCCGGTGCGGATTCCGTTGCGGACGGCGACAGCTCCCGCAAGGAGCCCATCAGGGTTCTTGTGGTTGACGACCACGCGCTCTTCCGCAGAGGCCTGGAGATCGTCCTCGCGCAGGAGGAGGACATCCAGGTCGTCGGAGAGGCGGGGGACGGTGCGGAGGCGGTCGACAAGGCGGCGGACCTGCTGCCCGACATCGTGCTGATGGACGTACGGATGCCCAAGCGCGGCGGCATCGAAGCGTGCACCTCCATCAAGGAGGTGGCCCCCAGCGCGAAGATCATCATGCTGACGATCAGCGACGAGGAGGCCGACCTCTACGAGGCGATCAAGGCGGGTGCCACCGGCTACCTGCTCAAGGAGATCTCGACCGACGAGGTGGCCACGGCCATTCGCGCGGTGGCGGACGGGCAGTCACAGATCAGCCCGTCGATGGCCTCCAAACTCCTCACCGAGTTCAAGTCGATGATCCAGCGCACCGACGAGCGTCGGCTCGTACCCGCGCCGCGCCTCACCGAGCGTGAGCTCGAAGTGCTCAAGCTCGTGGCCACGGGCATGAACAACCGTGATATCGCCAAGGAATTGTTCATTTCCGAGAACACGGTGAAGAACCACGTCCGCAATATCCTGGAGAAGCTCCAGCTGCACTCCCGGATGGAAGCGGTGGTCTATGCCATGCGGGAGAAGATCCTCGAGATCAGGTAACGGAGGCGCGGCCCGCCCGGCGTCTACGGAAGGACGCGGGCGATTTCCGCCATGAGCGGCTCGCGCAGCTCCGGCGCGTCGACGCGCTCCAGCCGTACGTCCGTGCAGCCGACCCAGGACGCCGCCTCCACGAGGGCCTCGGCCATCTGCGTCACGGACTTCCCGCTGTCCAGGGAGACCTGGCGGGCGACCAGCGTGGCCCCTTCCCTGGCCGGGTCGACCCGGCCCCGCAGCATGCCCCCCGCGAGCAGTGGCATCGCGAAGTAGCCGTGGATCCGCTTGGGCCGGGGGACGTACGCCTCCAGGCGATGGGTGAATCCGAAGATCCGCTCCGTGCGCGCCCGTTCCCAGATCAGTGAGTCGAACGGAGACAGCAGCGTCGTACGGTGCCGTCCACGCGGCTCCGAGGCCAGGGCCTCGGGGTGTGCCCAGGCGGGCTTCGCCCAGCCCCGCACCGACACCGGGACCAGCCCGGAGTCCGCCACGACCGCGTCGAACTGCTCGGCCTTGAGGCGGTGGTAGTCGGCGATGTCCGCCCGGGTGCCGACGCCCAGCGACTGACCGGCCAGAGCCACCAGCCGGCGCAGGCACTCCGCGTCGTCCAGGTCGTCGTGGAGCACCGCGTCCGGGATCGCGCGCTCGGCCAGGTCGTAGACCCGCTTCCAGCCGCGCCGCTCGGTGCACACCACCTCGCCGTACATCAGGGCACGCTCGACGGCGACCTTCGACGCGGACCAGTCCCACCACTCGCCGCCGTTCTTCGCGCCGCCCAGCTCGGTGGCAGTCAGCGGGCCCTCGGCGCGCAGTTGCTTGATCACCGTCTCGTACGCCCCGTCGGGCAGGTCGTGGTTCCAGTGCGGCCGGGACCGGTAGGCGCGGCGGCGGAACGCGAAGTGCGGCCACTCCTCGACCGGGAGGATGCACGCGGCATGCGACCAGTACTCGAACGACCGGCCCCCCGACCAGTAGGCGTCGTCGACCGCGCGGCGGCCGAGCGCGCCGAGACGGGCATACGGCACGAGCTCGTGCGACCTGGCCAGGACCGAGATGGTGTCGAGCTGGACGGCTCCGAGACGGCGCAGCACGCCCGGGACCCCTCCCCGGCGGTCCGGAGCACCGAGGAGGCCCTGGGCGCGCAGGGCGATACGGCGTGCCTGGTCGGCGGAGAGTTCCAGAACGGGCGGCGGCGCAGACGTCATGCGTCGAACCCTAGAGCGCGCCACTGACATCCGGGGCCGGCCGATGAGGATGGGTGCCGGGCAGCCCCAGATCGGCCGGGAGCAGTGCGCCGGTCCAGGTGTCACGCCGTATCCCCTTGTTGAACAGCGCCGACCTCTGCTCACCCTCCATGCGGAAGCCGGCACGCAGGGCGACCGCCCGGGACGGGGTGTTGCCGATCTCCGCCCTCCATTCGAGGCGGTCCGCGGCGAGGGCCGTGAACGCCCAGCGGGCCGCCGCGAGCACCGCCTCCGTCGTGTAGCCGGTGCCACGGTGCTCCTTCGCCGTCCAGAAGCCCACCTCGTACGTGCCGGGCAGGCTGCAGCGGTTGACGCCGAGCGCCCCGACGAGCGGTCCGCCGCCCCGCCGCACGACGGCGAAGTTGTACATCGTGTCCTCCTGCCAGCCCGCGGGTGACAGCTTTTCCGTCCAGAGCTCCGCGTCGGCACGGGTGTACGGGGAGGGAATGACCGTCCAGCGCTGGATGTCGGGATCCTGGCAGGCGAGGTACGAGGCGTCGGCGTCCTGCGGCCCGAAGGGGCGCAGGAGCAGGCGTTCGGTGGTGAGAGTGATCGGCTCCATGCACGGATTCTGGTGATCCGGTGCGCGGGATGCGAGCACTTTTGGGGCTTCCCGGCACCTTCCGTACCTCCCGGCCGTTGTCCTGGAAGGGTGCGGCGAGGGCAACGCGGCAGCAGCCCTCCCGGCGCGGCGGGGTCCTCGCTTACGATGGCCGTTGCGGTGGGGCCTACCTGCCGTGCCCGCGCCAGAGTCCATAACACGACCCAGTGCCAGGCCCGACCGGCAAGGAGACCAGCCTCAGTGTCCGTCTTCAACAAGCTCATGCGTGCAGGCGAAGGCAAGATCCTGCGCAAACTGCACCGCATCGCGGACCAGGTCAGCTCCATCGAAGAGGACTTCGTCAACCTCTCCGACGCCGAGCTGCGGGCGCTCACCGACGAGTACAAGGAACGGTACGCGGACGGCGAGAGCCTGGACGACCTGCTTCCCGAAGCGTTCGCGACCGTCCGTGAGGCCGCGAAGCGCGTCCTCGGACAGCGCCACTACGACGTCCAGATGATGGGCGGTGCCGCCCTGCACCTCGGCTATGTGGCCGAGATGAAGACCGGTGAGGGCAAGACCCTCGTCGGTACCCTGCCCGCGTATCTCAACGCGCTCTCCGGCGAGGGCGTGCACCTGATCACGGTCAACGACTACCTGGCCGAGCGCGACTCCGAGATGATGGGACGGGTGCACAAGTTCCTCGGTCTCGAGGTCGGCTGCATCATCGCCAACATGACTCCGGCCCAGCGCCGTGAGCAGTACGCCTGCGACATCACGTACGGCACGAACAACGAGTTCGGTTTCGACTACCTCCGCGACAACATGGCGTGGTCCCAGGACGAGCTCGTCCAGCGCGGCCACAACTTCGCCATCGTCGACGAGGTCGACTCGATCCTCGTCGACGAGGCCCGTACGCCGCTGATCATCTCCGGCCCGGCCGACCAGGCCACCAAGTGGTACGGCGACTTCGCCAAGCTGGTCACGCGTCTCACCAGGGGTGAGGCGGGCAACCCGCTGAAGGGCATCGAGGAGACCGGCGACTACGAGGTCGACGAGAAGAAGCGGACCGTGGCCATCCACGAGCCGGGTGTCTCCAAGGTCGAGGACTGGCTCGGGATCGACAACCTCTACGAGTCGGTGAACACCCCGCTCGTCGGTTACCTGAACAACGCGATCAAGGCCAAGGAACTCTTCAAGAAGGACAAGGACTACGTCGTCATCGACGGCGAAGTCATGATCGTCGACGAGCACACCGGCCGTATCCTCGCCGGCCGCCGTTACAACGAGGGCATGCACCAGGCCATCGAGGCGAAGGAAGGGGTGGACATCAAGGACGAGAACCAGACGCTCGCCACGATCACCCTGCAGAACTTCTTCCGCCTGTACGGCAAGCTCTCCGGCATGACCGGTACGGCGATGACCGAGGCCGCCGAGTTCCACCAGATCTACAAGCTCGGCGTCGTGCCGATCCCGACGAACAGGCCCATGGTCCGCGCCGACCAGTCGGACCTGATCTACCGCACCGAGGTCGCGAAGTTCGCCGCGGTCGTCGACGACATCGCCGAGAAGCACGAGAAGGGGCAGCCGATCCTGGTCGGCACGACCTCCGTCGAGAAGTCCGAGTACCTCTCGCAGCAGTTGTCGAAGCGCGGTGTGCAGCACGAGGTCCTCAACGCCAAGCAGCACGACCGGGAAGCGCCGATCATCGCCCAGGCCGGCCGCAAGGGCGCCGTCACGGTCGCGACGAACATGGCCGGCCGCGGTACGGACATCAAGCTGGGCGGCAACCCCGACGACCTGGCCGAGGCGGACCTGCGTCAGCGCGGACTCGACCCGGTCGAGCACGTCGAGCAGTGGGCGGCCGCGCTGCCCGCGGCACTGGAGAAGGCCGAGCAGGCCGTCAAGGCCGAGCACGACGAGGTCAAGGAGCTCGGCGGGCTCTACGTCCTGGGCACCGAGCGGCACGAGTCGCGGCGTATCGACAATCAGCTGCGAGGTCGTTCCGGCCGTCAGGGCGACCCGGGTGAGTCCCGGTTCTACCTGTCGCTGGGCGACGACCTGATGCGGCTGTTCAAGGCGCAGATGGTCGAGCGCGTCATGTCGATGGCGAACGTCCCCGACGACGTGCCCATCGAGAACAAGATGGTGACGCGGGCGATCGCCTCCGCGCAGTCGCAGGTCGAGCAGCAGAACTTCGAGACGCGTAAGAACGTCCTGAAGTACGACGAGGTGCTCAACCGGCAGCGCGAGGTCATCTACGGTGAGCGCCGCCGCGTCCTGGAAGGTGAGGATCTGCAGGACCAGATCCGCCACTTCATGGACGACACGATCGACGACTACATCCGCCAGGAGACGGCCGAGGGCTTCGCCGAGGAGTGGGACCTCGACCGGCTGTGGGGCGCCTTCAAGCAGCTCTACCCGGTGAAGGTCACGGTCGAGGAGCTCGAGGAGGCCGCGGGCGACCTGGCCGGCGTGACCGCCGACTTCATCGCCGAGTCCGTCAAGGACGACATCCACGAGCAGTACGCGGAGCGCGAGAAGACGCTCGGCTCGGACATCATGCGCGAGCTGGAGCGGCGCGTGGTCCTGTCCGTCCTGGACCGCAAGTGGCGTGAGCACCTCTACGAGATGGACTACCTCCAGGAGGGCATCGGCCTGCGGGCCATGGCGCAGAAGGACCCGCTGGTCGAGTACCAGCGCGAGGGCTTCGACATGTTCAACGCCATGATGGAGGGCATCAAGGAGGAGTCCGTCGGCTACCTGTTCAACCTGGAGGTCCAGGTCGAGCAGCAGGTCGAGGAGGTCCCGGTGCAGGAGGGTGCGGAGCGCCCCTCGCTCGAGAAGCAGGACGCGCCGGTGGCGGCCGCCGCGGGCGGGCGTCCGGAGATCCGGGCCAAGGGCCTGGACGCGCCGCAGCGTCCGGACCGGCTGCACTTCTCCGCCCCCACCGTGGACGGGGAGGGCGGCGTCGTCGAGGGCGACTTCTCCAACGGTGACGGTGCGCGGTCCGAGGCGGACGGGATGACGCGTGCGGAGCGCCGCAAGGCACAGAAGAGCACGGGTGGCCGGCGTCGTAAGAAGTAGCGCGCGGTCCGTCTGAGACGCGCCTGGCCCGGACACCATGACGGTGTCCGGG
>NZ_JBHWZS010000154.1:0-19478 GCF_042728155.1 Streptomyces sp. NPDC060209 | reverse complement strand
GTCCGGGGCTCCCCGCTCCTTCGTACGTACGGGTGATCTCAGTGAAGGTTCGGGATCGGCACCTGGGAGAAGTCGGTGTCCGAGGCGAGGTAGAAGCTCGGGTAAGCGGGCTGGTTGTAGACGGTCTGCTGCCGGGCCACCTCCGCCCGGTACTGCGGGTCGTGCATCAGGGTGTACAGCTTGTGGTGCGTGAGCTCCGTGCTGACGTAGATGCGCATCGCGGAACTGTCCGTGGTCGGCAGCAGGAGCTCCTCGCGCCAGTCTCCGAAGATGTCGGCGACCAGGGACGGGTTCCCCTTGGTGTAGTTGTTCGTCGTCGTGCCCTGGGCGGTGAGCAGGGTGCCACGCCGCCAGTCCCGCACCTCGGGTGTCTGGTAGGTGGTGGTGGTCGCTCCGTGGACGATCTGTGTGGTCAGGTCGCCGGCCCAGCGGATGCTCTGGTTGGTTCCGGGGGTCTCCTTGCCGAGGGGCTCGCCCTGCGCGCTGAAGAGCCCGACGGGGTCACCGCCCGAACCCTCGACGGCGTTGGACCAGACTTCGAGTCCGGGGCGGGAGGGATCGATGTCGCCGATCATGCCGCGTCCGGTGTCGACACCGGTGTACCCGCCGAAGAGGACCTCGCCGGTGGCGGCGTCACGCATGGTGTAGCCGTACGGGGCGGAGGTGCCGGCCTCGTGGACGGCGAAGATCTCCGTTCCCGGGCGCCGGGGGTCGATGTCGGCGACGTGCATGGCGTCGCCGTGCCCCAGCCGCGCCGTCTTCCCCGGGGCCGAACTGCCCTCCGGGAGCGTTCCGGTGGAGCTGTAGAGGAGGCTGCCGTCGTCGTCGAGCGTGGCCGAGCCGTAGACGATCTCCTGCCGGCCGTCGCCGTCCACGTCCGCGGCGCTCAGGGAATGGAAGCCCTGGCCGGTGAGCGACGCGTAGGCGGGGTTGCGCCCCTCCTCGCTCTTCGCGGTGTTGTCGAACGGGTTGTTCATGGTCGTGAAGCCGCTGTCCGCCTTCCACTCCACGCGCAGATGCTTGCCGTCCCAGCGGTAGGCGGCCAGGGTCGCGCGGGTGTAGTAGCCGCGGGCGAAGACGGCCGAGGGGTGGGTGCCGTCGAGATAGGCGACCCCGGCGAGGAAGCGGTCGACGCGGTTGCCGGGCTCGATGCGTTTGCCCGCGTAGTCCCCCCACATCAGCCCGTCGTCGACGCGGCCGAACGGGTAGCGGATCGTCTCCAGTTCCTTGCCGCTCGCGCCCGCGAAGACGGTCAGGTACTCGGGACCGTCGAGGATGAAGCCCTCGAACGCGCGAAGCTTGTTGTTGGCCGAACGGGAGGGCGCGTACACGTCGATGAAGTAGTCGACCAGGTCCTCGGCGTGCGCACGGCTGAGGGGATAGGGGTAGGCGTCACGGCCGGTGATGCCGAGGGCCTTCTCGATGGTGGCCGGCCAGGTGCCGGCCTCGACCTCGGGATGCGTGCTCCAGCCCATGAACACCTTGACCAGGTGGTCGCGGAAGCCGGGGGCGCTGAGCTGGTAGTTGTCCTCGTGCGTGTATCCGGCGGCCCTGTCCTTCCGGGGCATCGTGATGTAGCGCCGGGACACCGGTTCACCGTCGGCGCCGTAGCGGGTGACGCTGGTGCCCGGAGCGGTCTTGAGCATCATCTCGGAGCGCCCGTCGCCGTCGAAGTCGTAGACGAGGAACTGTGTGTAGTGCGCGCCCGCCCGGATGTTCGGGCCGAGGTCGACGCGGTTGAGCAGGGTGCCGTCGAGTTCGTAGGTGTCGATGTAGGTGTTCCCGGTGTAGCCGACCTGGGAGACGTCCTTGGCGTTGGAGGGGTACCACTTGACGACGTACTCGTAGGCCCCGTCGCCGTCGACGTCCCCGACACTCATGTCGTTGGCGCTGTAGGTGTACGTCTGGCCCGCCGGCGTGACGCCGTCGGCCGGCTTGCGCAGGGGCAGGTCGTAGTAGTCCTTCGACTGCGGGGTGACGGGTTCGCTCCTGCGGCCCTCGCGTCCGTCCACGACGGCGACGACACGGTAGCTCGCGTTCCCGGTCGGGTCGGTGTCAACGTAGTTGGTGCTGTCCGTCACGGTGGCCAGACGCCGGCCGTCACGGTAGACACGGAAATCGGCACCGCTCATCCCTGTCTGCGTGGCGCCGGTGACTTCCTGCCCGAGCAGCCGCCAGCTGAGGAACACACCCTCGTCGCTGCGCACGGCGACCAGCCCGCGGTCGAGGTGTTCCAACTGCACGGCCCGTGTCGTGCCCTTGTCATGACCGGCGGACCGGGCCTGCGCGGTCACGGGGCCCGTACCGAGCAGGAGCGACCCGGCGATGAGTGAGGCGAGCAGGGCGGCGGCTCTCCGGCGGGTGGGGCGGGTACTTGTCATCACAGCTCTCTTCCGGTCGTGTGGCTCTCTGTCCTGCGATCGGGTGCGGGGCCGGTCGAAGTGGAGGCCGTGCTCGGACGGGCGGCCCCGCGGCCGGGACGTCGTCGATGTCGTCGATGTCGTCGATGTCTTCCAGGAGCGGCGTCCGGGCCCATGGGGTCGCGTCAGCGCTCGTGGACGACGGCGGTCTCCAGCGCGGGCACGGTGAGCAGCGCCGATACGTCCTGGCCGCGCAGGAGCTCATGGCCTGCGGCCGGCACTGCGACGTCTTGGGTCGTGTGGTTGATGAGGAAGAGGAAGCTGGTGCCGTCGTCGCTGTGCCGGCGTACGGCCTCGACGCCGTGCGGCAGGCCGGCGACTGCCGGGGCCACGTCCGCCTCGGCCAGGAGGGCCTCGACGACGCCTGCCACTCCGTCGTCGTCGGGGCGGGTCGCGACGTACCAGGCGTTTCCGCGGCCGACGCTGTTGCGGGTGACGGCGGGAAGTCCGGCGAGAGGACCGTCGGCCCAGGTCCGTACCGCGTTCGCGCCCTCGAGGTGGGTTTTCTCGCTCCACAGGTCTGCCCGTGTGCCGTCGTCCAGGGTGAGCACTTCGTCGTCCTGGAGCGGATGGAACTCCTCGGAGCGCACGCCGAGCAGGTCGCGGAAGGCGCCGGGGTAGCCGCCGAGCCGCACGTGGTCGTTCTCGTCCACGATGCCGCTGAAGAAGGTGATGAGGACACTGGCGCCCGCGCGCGCGGCGCCCGCGATGCGCGCCGCGTCCTGGTCGTCGACGGTGTACAGGGTGGGGACGATCAGGGCCCGGTAGCCGGTCAGGTCCGCCCCGGGAGACACGATGTCGACGGTGACGCCACGCCGCCACAGGGCGCGGTACCAGCGCATCACCTCGTCCAGGTAGCTGAGGGCCTGCGTGGGATGACCCTCCATCTCGGAGCCCCACCAGGATGGGTAGTCGAAGACGAGAGCGGTGTCCGCCGTGACGCGGCTCCCCCGGACCGGTGCCAGTGACCGGAGACGCCGGCCCAGCTCCACGGTGTTGCGCCACACATCGGAGTCCCGTCCGACGTGCGGGAGCATGGCGGAGTGGTACTTCTCGGCCCCTGCGGCGGACTGCCGCCACTGGAAGAACATCACGGCGTCGGCGCCCCGTGCCACGTGGGCGAGCGAGTTGCGCAGCATCTCCCCGGCGCGTTTGGCGCCGTTCCGGGGCTGCCAGTTGACCGCCGACGTCGAGTGCTCCATCAGCATCCACGGTGCCCCTCCCGCGACACCCCGGCTGAGGTCGGCGCTGAAGGCGAGGCCGATATGGGCCTCGGGATCGCGGGAGACGAGGTAGTGGTCGTTGGCCACCACGTCCATGTCGTCGGACCAGGAGAAGTAGTCCACCCACTTGTTGGCGGTGGTCATCATGAAGTTCGTCGTCGTCGGTACGTCGGGGGTGACTTCGCGCAGTACATCGCGAAGGGCCCGGTAGTGGACGAGTTGCTCGTCGGAGGAGAAGCGCGCGAAGTCGAGCTGCTGCGTCGGGTTGACGAACGTGGGGGCGGATCTCGGCGGCAGGATCTCTTCGAAGGAGTCGTACCGCTGGGCCCAGAAGGCCGTGCCCCAGGCGGTGTTGAGGGACTCGATCGTGCCGTAGCGGCTCCGGAGCCAGCCGCGGAAGGCCTCGGCGGCGGCGTCCGAGTAGTCGTGGGGCACATGGCAGCCGAGTTCGTTGTCGACGTGCCACACCGCCAGCGCGGGATGGTCACCGTAGCGCTCGGCCATCCGGCGGGTCATGCGCAGGGCGTAGTCACGGAAGACCGGCGAGGAGACCGCGTAGGACTGCCTGCTGCCCTGGTGGAGGACGGTGCCGTCGGCGAGTTCCGGCAGGATCTCCGGGTGCTTGCGCGTGAGCCACGGCGGCGGCGACGCGGTGGCGGTGGCCAGGGCGACTCCTATGCCGGCGGCGTGCAGCCGGTCGAGCGCCGCGTCCAGCCAGCCGAAGTCGAACCGGCCTTCGCGTGGCTCCAGTTGCGCCCAGGAGAAGATGGCGACGCTGACGAGGCCGACGCCGGCCTCCTTCATCAGTTCCACGTCTTCCAGCTGGACGTCCAGTGACCACTGCTCGGGGTTGTAGTCACCACCGTAGACGATCCCGTCGGTACGCAGCGGCCAGGGGCGTTCGGTCGTCATTCTGTTCCATCCTCTTGCGGGCACCCGGGGGCCTGTTCCGGTCCCGGGTGGTGTGCTGGCGGGCAGCGGTCGCTGTCGTGCGGGAAGGGATCCGCTCAGCGGGCGGACTCGACCATGTCGGTCATCTCGTCGACGAATCCGGTGGCGGCCTCGTGCGCGCCCATCCGGCCGAAGACGACTTCCTGGTTGTAGCGGGCCAAGGTCTGTTCGACGTTGCTGGCGCCGTTGGGGATGACGGCGGGCGAGCCGGCGACACGGCCGTCCTCCAGCCATTCCAGGTAGGTGAGTACGGTCCGGTCGTCCTCGGCCAGGTCCGGTGCGACCCCTTGGCGGACCGTCTGCACCGCCGGGATGCCACGCTCGACCCCGAGGATCTTGGCCGCGTCGGGATCGCCGACGAGGAAGTTGATCAGCAGGGCCGATTCGGCGGGGTGCTGGGACTGGGAGGAGATCGACCAGTACATGCCCGGCTTGATGAACTGGAAGGGCTCGGCCTGATCCGACGGGAGGTTGACGACGGCGAACTTGTCGCCTCCGCTCGCCGCGGCGTAGGCGGGCAGCTGACTCGAGTACGCCACGCTCATCGCGACCTTGCCTGTGGCCAGCGGGGACTGCTCCAGAGGAAGGGCCGAGGCGTCGGCCACGGCCGAGGGGCTGATCGACCTGTCCGCCTTCATCAACGCCGCACCCTCGGCCCAGAGGCCTTCCACCGTCTTCGGATCGACCGCGACGCTGCCGTCCTCGCCGAATATCGCCTCGCCGTGCTGGCGGGCATACAGCTCGAGGGCGGCCAGGCCACCCATCGGGTAGCTTCCGGAGACCTTCCCGCCCGACTTCTCGGAGACCTTCCGGGAGAACGCGGAGAACTGGTCCCATGTCCAGGAGGTGGTGTCGGGCAGTTCGAGGCCCAGCCGGTCCAGGATCGTGGTGTTGACCAGCACCCCCGCGGTGGTCACGGAATGCGGTGCCGCGTAGAGCGTGCCGCCTGACCTGCCGGTTTTCAGGATGCCGGGATCGAAGGAGGCCTTCTTGAAGTACTTGGACCTCTCCAGGTCGAGCAGGGCCCCTCGGTCGGCGTACGAGGCGAGGTAGAGCTGGTCCATCTGCATCACGTCGGGTGAGTTGCCGCCGGCGGACATCGTCGCCAGCCGGTCCCAGTAGCCGGTCCAGTCGGAGAATTCCAGCTCGACGTCGATGTTCGGATGCTTCTTCTCGAACAGCTCTACGGCTTGCTGGGTCAGCTGCTGCCGCTTGTCACCGCCCCACCAGGTCAGGCGGATCGAGACCGGCTCCTTGCTGAGCCGGTCCGCCCCTGGACCGTCACCCACGGCACATCCCGTGAGAGCTGCGGCGGACAGGAGAGCCGCCGTGATCAGGCAACTGGCCTTGCGGACCGCTCGCTTGTGAAACATGAGCATTCCCATCTGTGCCGAGGTGCAGCGCGGGCTCATTTGCCGCCGGTCGTCGCTATCCCTCGGATGAGGTAGCGCTGGCCGAAGGTGAACGCGAGCAGGACCGGGACGATCGATACGGCGCTCATCGCGAAAAGCGAGCCGTAGGAGGATTCGGACTGTGCGTCGATGAACGCCCGCAGGGCCACCGGCACGGTGTAGAGGTCGGGGTCGGTGACGAAGATCAGCTGGGTGAAGAAGTCACCCCACGTCCAGATGAACGTGAAGATCGCCGTCGTCGCGAGGGCCGGGGTCATCAGCGGCAGGATGATCTGGAGGAACGTACGCGCGTGGCCGGCACCGTCGATGCGCGCCGCCTCGTCCAGCTCTCGCGGCAGACCGCGGATGAACTGCACCATGAGGAAGATGAAGAATCCGTCGGTGGCGAGGAATTTCGGGATGATGAGCGGGAGGAAGCTGTTGATCCAGCCCAGTTGGGCGTAGATCACGTACTGCGGGACGATGACCACATGGATCGGCAGCATGATCGTCACGAGCATGATGGAGAAAGCGGTCTTCTTGTACCGGAAGGAGAGCCGCGCGAAGGCATACGCCGCCATGGAGCAGGTGACGAGATTCCCGATGATCGCGCCGAGCACCACGATCCCCGAATTCACCAGATACGTACTGAACGGCTGCGAGAGGGCGTTCCAGCCGTTGGTGTAGTTCTCGGTGGCGAAGGTGTCCAGGAAGATACCCGAGTCGGTGAATATGCTGCCGTCCGGCCGTAGCGAACTGACGACCATCCACAGCACGGGATAGAGCGCGATCACCACCATCGTGACAAGGAGTACGTGCCGGAGGCCCCGGCGTATCGGAAGGCTTCGTTTGCGTCGTACCGGGGCACTGTCCGCCCGTGAGGAAGTGAGGCGCGCGGTCGGATTCTCAGTCGTCATAGAACACCCAATACTTCGAGGCCCAGAAGTTGATCGCGGTGAAAGCGCCGATGATGATCAGCAGCAGCCAGGCGAGTGCGGACGCGTAGCCCATGCGGAAGGACCCGAAACCCTCCTGATAGAGGTAAAGGGTGTAGAAGAGGGTCGAGTCGGCGGGGCCACCTGTTCCTCCGGAGACCACGAATGCCTGGGTGAAGGACTGGAAGGCATTGATGATCCCGAGCACGAGATTGAAGAACACCATGGGGGTGAGCAGCGGCAGGGTGATCGACCGGAACTGCCGCCAGGTGCTCGCACCGTCCGTCGAGGCCGCCTCGTAGTACTGCCGGGGAATCTGCCTCAGCCCGGCCAGGAAGATCACCATGGGTGATCCGAACGTCCAGACGTGCAGGAGGATGATGGTCCCCAGCGAGGTGTCCGGATCCGATATCCAGCTTCGTCCGACGACACCGAAGAGGCCGAGGAAGTCGTTGAAGAGACCGTCCTCGCCGAAGACCACCCTCCACAGCACGGCGATCGCCACGCTCCCGCCCAGCAGGGACGGGAGGTAGAGCGCCGAACGGTAGAAGGACAGTCCCCGCATGCCCCGGTCGAGCAGCAGGGCGAGACCGAGCGCGACGGCCAGCTGGAGAGGCACGCTGACCGCGACGTAGGTGAAGGTGACGGCCAGCGAATTGTGCAGCCGGGCATCGTCGAGCATGCGCGTGATGTTTTCGAAGCCGGTGAAATCGGCACTCTGGAGCAGGTTGTAGTCGGTGAACGCCAGATAGAGCGAGACCAGCATCGGTCCGCCCGTCAGCCCCACCACGCCGATCAGCCACGGCAGCAGGAACACGGCGGCGGCCTTGTCGTCACGCCGGCCGGCCTTCTTCTCGTCCTTGCTCAGCGGGCGCTTTCGATCGGAGGAGATCCGGCGCAGTTCAGCGAGACTCATCGCGCCCCACCCCGGAACGTGACGACCACCATGGGGACGCTGTATCCCCGAGCACCGTCAGCTCTCGACACGGCTCGATCCGAGCGAGTGATGAATCCATGGGGCACTTCCCCTGACTGTAGAACCGGATCACTTCTGAACAGGAATCACCGGAGGATTCCGGCGCGCTCCGGACGACCGGTGACACCTTCGACCGGCCCGGCGGGCACCGGGGATGGACACGACGTACGCGAAAGGGGCATTCCGACGCCATAAGGGTTGTAACGTTTCAATAGAGTCCGCCATGGGTCCCACGACGTCACTTCCATTGATCGGCCACGGATGTTCTTCACGTACTCGCGGTCCCACGCGCCCGAAAGGATCCCGCCCCGCGCGCACAGATCGGACGCTTCGGACATCGAAGAACAAAGGCCTTCCGCGAAAGGCTTGTTGCGGCTCTGCGGGAGACGCTCCGGAATTTTCCCGGCCGACCGGATCCCGCTTCGGAAGGAGCCTAGGCACCCCCGTATGTTGACGTCAACATCCGTGCAGCAGGAATGCGCAGGACGACGAGGATCCCACTCCGGGCAGCATCTGCTCCGGTGAACTCGTCGGGTGACGGGCGGACTTCGTCACGCCCCGGTTCGGGGGCGTCCGCTCGCATACCCTGGCGGGGATCACATACCACTCGGTGGGCGGTGCCCGGAGGAAGCGATGGACGGCGTGCGAGCAGAATCCGGGCAGGCGCGGCAGCGACGGCGCGACGCGTCCATCGACGACGTGGCGCGGCGGGCCGGCGTCTCGGGCCAGACGGTTTCCCGCGTCGCCAACGGCCGCGACAACGTGGGTGCGGCGACCCGGGAACGCGTGCTGGCCGCCATGAGCGAGCTGGGTTACCGCCCCAACAGCGCGGCCCGCGCCCTGAGATCGGGTCAGTTCCGCAGCATCGGGGTCATCGTCTTCACCCTTACCTCCTACGGGAATCTGCGGACCCTGGAGGCCGTCGCCGCCGCGGCCACCGAACGGCGCTACACGATCACTCTGCTGCCGTTGACGCACCCCACCCACGCCGATGTGAGCATCGCCCTCGACCGTCTGGGCGAGCAGGCCGTCGACGGAGTCATCGTGCTCATCGAGTCCCACCTGATCGGCACGGCCGAGGCGCAGCTCCGCCGGGGCATTCCCGTCGTCGTCGTGGACTCCCGGGCGGCCGATCGCTCCGCCGTGGTGGACACCGACCAGTTCACGGGCGCACGCATGGCGACCGAACACCTCCTGGAGCTCGGCCACGAGACCGTCTGGCACGTCGCCGGCCCCCGGGACTCCTACTCCGCCGACCTGCGTCTGCGGGGCTGGCGTGAGACCTTGCTCGCCCACGGCCGGCCCGTGCCCGAGCCGATCCACGGCGACTGGTATTCCGACTCCGGCTACGCCGCCGGGCAGAGGCTCGCCACCGAACCGGAGCTGACAGCCGTCTTCGCCGCGAACGACCAGATGGCACTGGGTGTACTGCGCGCTCTGACGGAGGCGCACCGGCGCATCCCCCAGGACGTGAGCGTGGCCGGATTCGACGACATGCCCGAGGCCAGAAATTTCATCCCCCCTCTGACGACCGTCCACCAGGACTTCGCCGCTATCGGCAGGACAGCCGTGCAGGCGCTCGTCCAGGAGATCGAGGGCGGACCACCCGCGGAGTACAAGGAGATCGCCCCCCGGCTCGCGGTCCGGAGCAGTACGGGCAAGCCCGCCGGGCACCGGCCGGAGCGCTCCGCGCCGGTGGCCGGACGGTGAGTGGACGTCCACCGATGTCCTGGACACCCACTCGCCGTTCCGGCTCACCGGCGGGGCCCGGTCAGAGCTGCCAGGTCTGCAGGCGGCCACACATGCCGTACCGCGCGGGTCCGGGCCGGGCGGCCTGTTCCACAACGGTGGCGCCGGCAAGGTGGCCGGCTCCGCCGGAGGCGAGGGATGCGAGCGCGGAGACCGTCTCGGCCGTGCTCCGCTCCACACCCGCCCGGACGATCGCCCGCCACTCGGGCACCCGCCCGGCGACCAGGCGCCCGGCGGCCGCGTAGAGGTCCGCCAGCCCCGCACCACCTTCGGTGTCCACGCGAGCGCGGAGTTCCGCGTACCCGCTGAGGGCGAGGTCGCGTCGGCGGCGGGCCGCGTCGGCCACATGGGGATCGTCGGGACCCGCGGGTGACTGGGCGGGGAGCGCCGAGGCCTCCCGGTACCGCTCCGGATCCGTGAGCACTTCGCGGGGGAACGTCAGCACGGCGTCCCCCGCCTCGGGCAGGCCCGCGTTCGACATCACCACGAGGACTTCCAGGTCTCCGTCGTTGACCAGCCGGTGGACCACCCCGGGCGTGAACCACACGACCTTCCCGGGGATCAACCGGTGCTCGGCGTAACCGTCCTGGCTGAGCGTCTGCACGGCCCCCTCACCGCCGATGACCACATAGCCCTCCGAAGAGGTGGTGTGCAGATGCGGCGTTCCGCTGCCCACCAGACCTGCGCCGTCGGCTGCCGGCCAGTCGTAGACCGTGAGCCTGCTGACCGAGGTTCCTCCGGGAAAAGGCGGGCGGGCGCTCACAGCTCCCCCTTGTTCGCCCGCGACAGCGCGTCGCGGCCGAGCTCGGCGAGCAGCTCCGCCCGTTCGGGGTCGCCGGCACCGTCGGCGATCACGACGGCGTAGCGGAAGGTGAGAGTCTGCCCGGGGCTGAACGGCACTTCCTCGCTGAAGAACGGTGCCGGGTTGGCGCAGCCGAACATCTCGGTCCGCATGAACCACTGCGGGGGATGCTGCGGGTTCGCGGTGTCGTCCACCATGACGACGGTGGAGGCACCGCCCCGGTCGTCGTGCCGGCCGCTGAAGCCCATCCATTCCGCGCGGGTGCCGCGCACCTCCTCGCCGCCGGCGACACCCGGAGCCAGGATCGCGCCTCCGGTGAACGAGCGCGGGCCCCGCCAGAACAGGCCGCCGTAGCCCGCGTTCTCGCGGCCCTTCGTCGTGGGCGAGCCGATGTCGAGCTGTTCGTCGCCGACGTTGGTCATGGCGGAGGAGAAGGTGAGCACCCACGCGTCCTCCGCCTGGGGGACGAGCACGGACCAGCGGCGCTCCTCGGTGATGACGTCGCTCCCCCGCTCCTGCCCCGGCCGGGGCTGGGCGCGCCATGTGAGGTGGTGCCCCAGGTTCACCGAATCCGCGGTGACGGACAGGCCGGTGCACCTTTCGTGGTCCATGGAGCCGTTGTTCGCCAGCTGGACGTAGTCGCTGCCGTGGACGTAGGTCGGGCCGCCCCAGAAGTTGTGATCCCCGACGTTCGGCAGGGACCAGGTGATTCCCTTGTGCCAGACGTGGTCCCACGGCCGGAACGCCGTGACGACATCGCCTCCGAGCGTGCGTACGGGGTGGAAGTACGGTCGGGGTGACTCCAGTTGGACGTCGTCCGGTGCGTAGACATAGGTGAGCAGGGGTGTGCCGTCGTGGGTGACGGTCACCGCCCGGTCGACCTCGTGGAGGGCCCGCAGTCCGGTGCCGCGTGCGGTGGAGGTGTCGGTACGGGGCACTGCGATGTCGGTACGGGTCACAGCGATGCGCCTTCCAGCGAGAGGTCTTCGGCCCAGGGGGCTCCGGTGCCGTCCATGCGGGTGTAGAAGGGATGACCCGGGACGATCTCGCCCTTGCGTACGGTCTTGCCGGTGAACGCCGATGCGTACATCGCCGCGACCAGCTCCATCGTGTCGCGCGCCTCGCGCAGCGGAACCGGCAGCGGCCCACCGCTGTCCATGGCGTCGAGAACTGCTCCCACCTGGTCCGCGTGGCAGCTCTGCCCGTCGGTGGCGACGGTCGCCAGGGAGTCGGTCACGGATTCCTGCCCGGGGGCGGGTGTGATCGTCCAGTCGTCCCTGGAATAGCCGTAGAGGTGCTCGACCTCCACGGTCGCCCGCTCCGTGTCGATCCGCAGGACCGAGGTCTCACGCGGCGACAGCAGCGAGTTGACGAGCGTCGCCAGTGCCCCGTTGCCGAATCGCACCAACGCTGTGGAGACGTCCTCGGTGGCGGTCTCCCGGGCGAGGCGCGCCGCCATGGCACTCACCTCGGTCCAGTCGCCCAGGAGTGCGAGCAGGAGGTCGAACTGGTGGATGCCGTGGCCCATGGTCGGGCCCCCGCCTTCGACGTCCCACTTGCCGCGCCACGGCACGGCGAAGTACTCAGGCGGCCGGTACCACATGGTGTCGCAGACGGCGACGAGTGGGCGCCCGAGGGCGCCCTCGCGAAGGAGTTGACGCAGCCTCAGGCCGGTCGCGCCGAAACGGTGCTGGAAGACGACGGCGACATCCACACCGTTGCGTTCGGACGCTTCCAGGAGTTCGTCGAGTTCGGCGAGGCTGAGGGCCGGCGGCTTCTCGAGCAGGACAGGCACTCCGGCTTCGATGCACTGAAGGGCCAAGGGCACGTGGGAGCCCGGCGGGGTGCAGATGTGGGCCAGGTCCGGCCGCTTCCGGAGCGCCTGGGCGAGGTCGGTGCTCCAGTGCGGGATCCCGTGCCCGGCCGCGAAGTCCTCGGCGCGGCGGGCATCGATGTCGACGGCTGACACGACGGCCGCTCGCCCCTGGTGGGCGGCGACCGCGGAGGCATGGGCGTGTGCGATGGCGCCGGTACCGATGACGAGGTGACGACGCACGGGCGCTGCGCCGGCGAGCGGCTCCTGGGGGCTCGGGACAGGGTCGTTCACGGTTTCCTCTCGTGCTGCGACTGAGCGCTGGTGACTGAAGAGCTGATCCGTTTAGTGAACGTTCACCACGATGGTGATCGTTCACTAATGACCCGTCAAGAGGTTGGGCCCATTTATCGGAATCGGGACGGCGCGCAGCAAGGCCCGCCCGCCGCACCTCTGCCGGATCCCGCCGTGGGCTAGGATCGTGAACGATCACAAAAGCTCGGCTTGTCCTGGCTTCGGGGTGAAAGGGGTCGGGCTGTGCCCACAGGAGCCGAGGGCGGCAGGCGCCCGACGATTCGCGAGGTCGCACGGGTCGCGGGTGTCTCCCATCAGACCGTGTCGCGGTACATCCAGTTCGAGGGTGCCGGGATGAAGAGCGGTACCCGCGAGCGGATCAGCACGGCCATCGAGCAGCTCGGCTACCGTCCGAACCTCACCGCCCGGGCCATGCGCACCCACCGGACCGGACGTCTGGCCGTGCTCCTTCCGGCCGGCTCGGCCGCCAGCTCGCTGCCCATGCTCACCGGCGCGTCGACGGCCGCGCACGCATCCGGATACCACCTCGAGGTGGTGACACTGGACCGTTCGGCGGGCCCACGTACGGAGCGTGTCAACGAATTGGCGGACTCGGGCCAGTTCGAGGGGCTGGTGTCCCTCACGCCGCTGCTGCCCGACCTGGCCGGAACCACCGCTCCTGCGGTACCCGTCGTGGTGGCCGCCGACTACGACAACGAGATGCGCGCGCTGGGAGAGATGGCGGACGGGTCACCTGTCGCCGAGCTCATCGAGAAGCTCGCCCAGGACGGTCACCGCTGCTTCCTGCACGTGGCCGGTGACCGCGCCTACGCGACGGCACGCAGCCGCGAGCAGGTGTATCTGGAGACGATCGGCCGTCTCGGCCTGCGTTCAGCCGGCGTCGCGGCCGCAAGCTGGTCCCCGGAGTCGGCGCGGCAAGCCGTCCTGGGCCTGCCGTCCGGCACGGAGGTCACCGCGGTGATCGCCGCCAACGACGTGCTCGCCGCCGGGGTGGTCAGCGGTGCGGCCGAGCGCGGGTGGCGGGTGCCGGAGGACCTGAGCGTCACGGGCTGGGACAACAACCCGGTGGGGGCATGGCTGCCGCCCACGCTGACGACCGTGGACATCGACTTCGAGGCCCTTGGGCGGCGGGCCATGAACCGGCTGATCTCCGTACTGCGGGGCGCCGAGATGACGGAGCCGGTCGCCCCCGTGACACGAGTGCTCTGGCGAGGCTCCACGGCAAGGCCCCGCCCGGAGGCCCGGCTCCGCTGAAGGCCGTACCTCGCCCGGCCCTACGGACGGCATGCCCACCTCTTGGGCTGCGCCTGGAGCAGTACGGGCCGACGCGGCGGTGACGGCCGTGGCGGCCCGTCAGGTGCTGCTCGGTGCCGGCTCCGGCTGCTCGGACAGATGTGCTGCGGTGCGACGGAGGAGCAGCAGCGGGGTGGCCAGCACGAGCACGCCGGCCAGGCCGATGGCCGTACGCAGACCGAACAGTCCGCCCAGCACGCCCCAGCCGGCCGTCAGGAGTGCGGCCGAGGCCTTGGTCGTCACCGCCCAGGCGGACAGCGTGCGGGCGACCCGGTCGGTCGCGGTGCGCTGGAGGCGGTAGGTGGCGTAGACGGGGTTGAAGACCCCGCAGCAGAAGATGAGTCCGAGCTCGACGCCCATCACCAGCAGCAGCCCTCCGGTGCCCGGCCCCAGGAAGACCAGGCCGACGGGCCAGATCGCGCGCAGCGTCCCGGCCACGACCAGGACCTGGCGCTGCCCGAACCGGGTGACGAGCGGCCGGGCCAGCAGCGAACCGAGCAGCCCGCCGACGGAGGGCGCGGCGAAGGCGAGGCCGTACTGCCACGGTGTGAACCCGAGTCGGCCGAGCATCAGGACGGCCAGCAGCGGCTGGGCGGCCATCACCAGGCCGTTGAACAAGGCGGTGTTGAAGAAGAGCGGCCGCAGCGTCGCGTCGGCGAGGATGTACCGCCAGCCGTCGAGCAGATCCCCGGCCCGCATGCGCGCGGCCTCCCGGCGCTCGGGCCGCGGCTCGTGCCCACCCGTCGCGCGGATGCCCAGGGCCGAGAGCAGGTAGCTGACCGCGTCGGCCACCACCGTCACCACCGGACCGAGGAGCCCGATCGCCGCGCCTCCCAGCGGCGGCCCGATGATCGTGGTCGTCCAGGCCGTGGACTCGAACCGGGCGTTGGCGACGAGCAGGTCCTCCGCCGGCAGCAGCAGCCCCTTCAGATAGGCGCCGGAGGCGGCGCGGAAGGTGATGTCGGCCGCCGCGACGACGACCGAGACCAGCAGGAGCTGAAGGAAGGAGAGCGCGCCGAGCGCGAATGCGGCGGGGATCGTCAGCAGCGCCGCGAACCGCACCAGGTCCATCGCGATCAGCACCGCCCGCTTGCGGCGGAACTCCACCCACGGGCCGAGCGGCACAGCGACGACCGCGCCCACCGCGGCCCCCACGGAGGAGAGCGCTGCGACCTCGGCCGGTCCGGCGTGCAGCACCTGGATGGCGATCAGCGGGAAGGCACCGAAGGCGAGCCATGTGCCGAGGGCGCTGGTTCCGTACGCCCCCCAGAGCCACCCGAACCGCCGCCCGAGCCGGTGTCCGCTCCTCATGCCTGCCGCCCCTCGCCACCCACCCGCACAACCGATCCGCGATCGAAAACATCAAACCGGCAGCACAGACAGGGATCAAACAACTGAAGCGCCACCCATGCACAACCAATGGTTGTACTCATAGGGTGTCGTCATGGACCTCGACACCGTCCGGACCTTCATCGCCGCCGCCGACGCGGGGCAGTTCCAGGAGGCCGCCGCCGACCTGGCGGTCACCCAGCAGGCCGTCTCCAAGCGCATCGCCACGCTGGAGCGCAACCTCGGCGTGCGGCTGTTCACCCGGACCGCGCGCGGAGCCGAGCTCACCATCGACGGGCAGGCGTTCCTGCCCCACGCGCGCGAGCTGCTGCGCGTCGCCGAGCGCGCGGTCGCGTCCGTGCGCACCGGCCGCCGTCCGCTGCGTGTCGACGTGATCGCGTCGCGCAGCGCGCAGTCGGGCCTGATGCGCGGCTTCCACCGCGCACACCCCGACATCGAGCTCGACGTGATGATGCTGTTCGACATCGAGACGGCCGTCACCGCCATCCGGTCCGGTGCCATCGACGCGTCCTTCCGGGCCGTCGCCGTGCGTGGTCGGCCCCTTCCCGAGGACATCGAGTCCGTCCGGGTGCTCGACGAGCCGCTCCAGCTCCTCACCGGCCCCGCCCACGCGCTGGCGGGTGCCCGGTCGGTGAGCGTCGCCCAGCTCGCCGGGCACCGGATCTGGATGCCCGGCATCGTCCCCGGTACCGAGTGGGCCGCCTACTACGACGACCTGGTCGCCGAGTTCGGCCTCACCATCGAGGCGACCGGCCCCAACTTCGGCTCGGACGCACTCCTCGACACCATCGCCGACACCCCGGCCCTGGCGACCTTCATGGGCGAGCACACCCGCCTCGTCTGGCCCGCCGGCCACGGCCTGCGCCGCATCCCGGTGACCGACCCGACACCCGTCTACCCGCACTCGCTCCTATGGCACCGCGACAACCCCCACCCGGCGCTGGCCACCCTCCGCGCCCACCTCGCCGCCACAGCGACCGGCCACGACGCCGCCGGGACATGGACACCCGACTGGGTGTCGCCGCGCTGAACGCCGTCCGCGTCCGCGGTCGCCGTGGCCGGATCGACGGAAGGCGAGGCCGCAACCCCGCGACCGAGGTTGCGTTGTGAGCTCTGCGGGCCGGTCGGTGGACGCTGTGCGGCACCCGGGTGAAGACGGGTACCTGGCCCGAAACCATTGCCGGAACCGGCCAGTTCCATCCGCACAGGCGTCGATGACGACGCCGACTCGGAAGGAATGTTCGTGAAGCTCATTGGCCGCGCAACTATGGTCACCCTGTTCGCCCTGGGCGCCGCAGCCCTCGGCGTCGGCACCGCCTCCGCCCAGCCCGGGGACGCCACCCCCTTCTCCATCCAGTGCAACAACCCGGTGAACCTCTCCCTCGTCGACGCGTCCGGCGGAGCCTCGATCATCGATCGGCTGATCGATGTCAACCCTGTCGCCGGGCAGGACGCGAACGTCCAGCCGGCCCCCACCACTTGGGGCGGTGACGGCGGCGAAGGCGGACACGCTTCCAACGGCACCCTGCAGTCGGCGAACAACAACCGCTGCGGCAAGAGTTCCGACGTCGATGCCAGCACCCGCATCGACAAGAGCAAGCGCGTCGAGGTGAGCAAGGAGACCTACATCGACAACAGCCGCCGCCTCCTCGGCCTGTTCTGACATTCACGCAGTCAGCGGAGCGGACGTGGGATATCTGTTCCGATCCGCCGTCCTCACGCGTGGGGAGAAGTCGTTGACGGCGCCCGGAGAACCTCTCGTCCTGCTTGTCCCCGGCCGGTGGCGCCGGCCGGGGACGGTCTTGCGGGGGCCGGGCGTCGCTCTCCATCCCGCGTTCCCGCCGCTTCGGGGCGCCCCTCCCGGGGCGTCCCCTTCAGCAGGGGCCACGGAAGCGGCCCCGTCCGCGTCACCTCGGTTGGGCCGGCTGCAGTCCCGCGTACACACCATCCGTGCTCAACAGTTCCTCGTGTGTTCCCACCTCGGCGATCCGGCCGCCCTCCATGGCGACGATGCGGTCGGCCCCCTGGATCGTGGAGAGCCGGTGGGCGACGACGAAGACGGTCCGGCCGCGTACGAGTCGCGTGAGAGCTTCCTGCACGAGGGCCTCGGAACGGTTGTCGAGCGCGGAGGTGGCCTCGTCGAGCACCAGCACCCTCGGATCACGGATCAGCGCCCTGGCGATGGCGAGACGCTGCTTCTGACCGCCCGACAACTGTGCGCCGTGCTCCCCGATGACGGTGTCCAGGCCGCGCGGCAGGCCGTTCACGAATTCCAGCGCGTTGGCGTCCCGGAGGGCCCGCATCAGCGTCTCCTCCTCCGTGTCACCCATGCCGTAGGTGACGTTGTCGCGGATGCTGCCCTCGAAGAGGATCGATTCCTGGGGCACCACCGACAGGAAGCGCCGGTAGGTCCGGAGATCGAGCCCGGCCATGTCGGTTCCGTCGAGGAGGATGCGGCCCGAAGTGGGCCTGATGAACCCGATGATCAGGTTGAGCACTGTGGACTTGCCCGCGCCTGAGGCTCCGACGAATGCGATGGTCTCCCCCGGCCGTGCGGAGAGGGTGAACCCGTCGACCGCCGGCGCCCCCTCCTCGTAGGCGAATCCGACGTCCTCGAAGTCGATGCGGCCGACGACATTCTCGACGCGGGCCTTGCCGGCGTTGTTCTCCAGGTCGGGTGCCTGCAGTACCTCACCCGCCGAACGCACCGATTCCAGGCCCTTGGTGAGGATGGGGGCCAGGCCCAGCAAGGTCGTCACGGAGCCGGTCAGCACGGTGAAGAACGAGCTGAGCATCACCACGTCACCAGGGGTGATGGCCATCCACCCGTGGTACGCCACCAGGGCGGAGCCGGTGAGGCACAGGACGCCGAGCGTGTTGAGGATGACCCAGGCCAGCGACCCGAAGCGGCCGTTGATCATGTCCAGACGCATCCCGGCCGCGAAAACCTGGCGCAGCGACCCGTCGACCCGGCCGAGCGCGGTCCGTTCCAGGCCGTGGGCGCGGGTGATGGGGATGAGAGTGGTCATCTCGCCTACACGGGAGGAGAGTTGCTCGACCTCGCGGCGGAAGGACTCGTTGTGACTACGCAGCCGCCCACGCAGTTTCATCACGAGAAAGCCGGAGGCGGGGACCACGACGAGGAAGACGGGCAGGAACTCGGGCACGCGCACGCCGATGACGACGAGCCCGCCGATCAGCGTGACGACCGCGCCGAGACCCATGTCGGAACTCTGCTGGACCATCTGTTCCACGGCTTCGACGTCGCGTACCACCTTGGCCTGCAACACGCTCGAACTCACCCGCGAGTGATAGCCGATGGACAGTTGCTGCATCCGGCGGCAGAGGGCCGAGCGCAGAGTGGTGCCCATGCGCCGGATACTCCCGGCGAGGCAGCGTACGTACCACTGGTGGAGCGGGTAGTTGATCACCAGGATGAACAGCAGGACGCCGCTCGACTTCCAGATCCCCGATTCGGGACCGTGCTGGATGACCACGTCGAGGACGGTGGCGGTGATCAGCGGCAGCAGCCAGATGGGGCTGTGCTTCACGACGAAGATGGCGACCGCGAGGGCCAGCCGGCCTCGGTCGGGACGGAAGAGATGGCCGAGCGTGCGGACCGGGTTCTCGCCGCGGTAGCGGTGATCGAGGTGGTCGAAGGGTGCCAGGGGTTCGGCGGAGAGCGGTGAAAGCGCTTTCTTCATGGGTTCATCCCACCCGCTGCCGTCGCTGTCGACAACCCCCGTTCCACGGGAAGAGACAGAGGGCGCCCCTCTTCGCCGAGGCCTCCGGTGCACCGGCGGCCTCGGCTCCGGTGCACCGGCGGAGAATTCTTTCGGGGTCACGCTGCGTAATCCCGCGTCGACCGGGTAGCGGGCCGAGATGTTCAGATATAGGCGTGTACGAGTTCTGACCGTGCTGCTCAGCGGTTGGGTGGTACTGACCGCCGTGGAGCGATGGGCGGAGCGGGCACCGTGGCCGGGCGCGGTGCTGGGCGGGCTCCTGTGGTCGTGTGTGGTGGCCGGCGTCTGGTGGTTCGCCGAATGGACCCAGTCACCTCTGCGCACCGCGCGCGAGAGGGCGGCGGCACGCGAGTCCGCGGCGGCGGGCCCGCGGAAGGACGAGGCGCCGCGCGAGCAGGACGCGGGCACGGACGAACCGGTCGTCGGCAGGTCGTCCGGTGCCTCCACGCCGACACGACGCTGACCCCCTTGTCGCGCCCTGCGACAGACGAAACCGCCCGTGCGGCACTTCAAGAAG
>NZ_JBHWZS010000153.1:0-19558 GCF_042728155.1 Streptomyces sp. NPDC060209 | reverse complement strand
ACTCAGGGTTCAGCTGAAGGAGTCACCGCAGGCGCAGGAGCCCGTGGCGTTCGGGTTGTCGATCGTGAAGCCCTGCTTCTCGATGGTGTCCACGAAGTCGACGGAGGCGCCGCCCAGGTACGGGGCGCTCATCCGGTCGGTGACGACCTTGACGCCGCCGAAGTCCTTCACCACGTCCCCGTCGAGCGAGCGCTCGTCGAAGAAGAGCTGATACCGCAGGCCCGAGCAGCCTCCGGGCTGAACGGCGACGCGCAGCGCGAGGTCGTCCCGGCCCTCCTGCTCCAGCAGGGTCCTGACCTTGTCTGCGGCGGCGTCGGACAGGAGGATGCCGTCGCTCACGGTGGTGGTCTCGTCCGATACGGACATCTGCTTCTCTCCCGGGTTGTACGGACTGCTTGCCGACGGTCCAACCATCGGGGCCGCGGATTCATTCCGGGCCAGGCGCGTGTCTGTTCCCTTCATGCTCGCACACCGCATGCGCCGGGGGATGCGTCACATCGACGCTATGGGCATCGTCAAGCTGACACGAAGCGGTTATGATAGATAGCGTCAATTAGACGAAAAGGCTTTTCGCAGAAAAGAAAGGGTGCGTGTCGTGACCACCGCCCAGCCCCTGGATGTCCAGCCGACGCCCCTCGCCCTTCTGCTGCTCGGCCGCGAGGCCGACCCGCGGAGCGAGCGCGGGGTCGAATGCCCGGGCGACCTGCCCTCCCCGTCCGACCCGGACCTGGTGGAGCGGGCACGTGCCGCCAAGGAGAAGCTCGGGGACAAGGTCTTCGTCCTCGGCCACCACTACCAGCGCGACGAGGTCATCCAGTTCGCGGACGTCACCGGCGACTCCTTCAAGCTCGCCCGGGACGCGGCGGCGCGGCCCGAGGCGGAGTACATCGTCTTCTGCGGCGTGCACTTCATGGCCGAGTCCGCGGACATCCTGACGGGCGACGACCAGAAGGTCGTCCTGCCGGACCTGGCCGCCGGCTGCTCGATGGCGGACATGGCCACCGCCGAGCAGGTCGCCGAGTGCTGGGACGTGCTGACGGAGGCGGGGGTCGCCGAGCAGGTCGTGCCGGTCTCGTACATGAACTCCTCCGCCGACATCAAGGCCTTCACCGGCCGGCACGGCGGGACGATCTGCACCTCGTCCAACGCGAAGCGGGCGCTGGAGTGGGCCTTCGAGCAGGGCGAGAAGGTCCTCTTCCTGCCGGACCAGCACCTGGGGCGCAACACGGCCGTCCGGGACATGGGGATGACCCTGGAGGACTGCGTCCTCTACAACCCGCACAAGCCGAACGGCGGCCTCACCGCCGAGGAGCTGCGGAACGCGAAGATGATCCTGTGGCGCGGGCACTGCTCGGTGCACGGGCGCTTCTCGGTGGAGTCCGTCAACGATGTGCGGGAGCGCATCCCGGGTGTCAACGTGCTGGTCCACCCGGAGTGCAAGCACGAGGTCGTGGCGGCCGCGGACCACGTGGGCTCGACCGAGTACATCATCAAGGCCCTCGAGGCGGCCCCGGCCGGTTCGAAGTGGGCGATCGGTACGGAGCTGAACCTGGTGAGCCGGCTCGCGAAGCGGTTCGCGGCCGAGGACAAGGAGGTCGTCTTCCTCGACAAGACGGTCTGCTTCTGTTCGACGATGAACCGCATCGACCTGCCGCACCTGGTGTGGACGCTGGAGTCCCTGGCCGAGGGGAACCTGGTCAACCGGATCCAGGTCGACGCGGAGACCGAGAAGTTCGCGAAGCTGGCGCTGGAGCGGATGCTGGCGCTGCCGTAGGGGTGGCGGGGCCTGTCCGCCCGGCGGGCCGGCGTTCTCGCGGGAAAAGGCCCCCGATGCCGTTGTGCGGCATCGGGGGCCTTCCTGTGGTGGCTGCGGGCAGCTGTCAGGCCTTCGCGGGCTCCGGCTCCTCGGAGGTGGCTTCCTCCGTCGTCTCCGGGGCGCTCGCGCCGGACTTCGACTCGCGCTTGGCCGCCTTCTTCTTCGCGCGGCGCTCCTTGCGGAGCTCGACCATCGCGTAGAGCGTCGGCACCAGGAGCAGGGTCAGCAGCGTGGAGGTGATCAGACCGCCGATCACCACGACCGCCAGCGGCTGTGAGATGAAGCCGCCCTCACCCGTGACGCCGAGCGCCATCGGGAGCAGGGCGAAGATCGTCGCCAGTGCCGTCATCAGGATGGGACGCAGACGGTGGCGGCCTCCCTCGACGACTGCCTCGACGACACCCATGCCCTGCGCCCTGTACTGGTTGATCAGGTCGATCAGCACGATCGCGTTGGTCACCACGATGCCGATCAGCATCAGCATGCCGATCATCGCCGGGACGCCCATCGGGGTGCCGGTGACGATCAGGAGGCCGATGGCGCCCGTCGCCGCGAACGGGATGGAGACCAGCAGGATCAGCGGCTGGATGAGCGACCGGAAGGTGGCCACCAGCAGCATGAAGACGATCGCGATGGCCGCCAGCATGGCCAGGCCCAGCTTGATGAAGGCGTCGTTCTGGTCCTGGGAGACACCGCCGATGCTCGCGGTGGCGCCCTCCGGGAGGTCCAGGGCGTCGATCTTCGTCTGGAGCGAGGTGCTGACCGCGCCCGTGTTGTCGCCGGTCGGCTTGGCAGTGATCGTCGCCGCGCGCTGGCCGTCGATCCGGGTCATCGAGACCGGGCCGGGGACCAGCTCGACGCTGGCGATGTCGCCGAGCTTGACCGGGCCGAGCTGGAGGGCCTTCAGCTCGGCCATCGTGGTGGCCGGCTTCGCGGACTTGACCAGGACGTCACGCTCGCTGTCGTCCATGATCGCCTTGCCGGACGGGGTGCCGCGCACCGCGCCGGCGACCGCCGCGCCGAGGGTGGTCTCGTTGAATCCGGCGTCGGCCGCCTTGTCGTTGGCCTTGACCGAGATGCGGGGGACGCTCTGCGCCAGGTCGCTCTGGACATCGGTGACGTCCTTGAGCTTGGCGACCTCACCGCGCACCGCCTCGGAGGCCTTCTTCAGGACGTCCGCGTCGGCGGCCTTGACCACGACGCTGAGGTCCTGGCTGCCGAAGCCGTCGCCCGCGGCGATCGTGGTGTCGCCGATGCCGTCGAGCTTGCCCAGGGCCTCGTCGATCCGGTCCTGGGTGGCGTCGAAGTCCGCCGAGTCCTTGAGGGTGATTTGGTAGGAGGCCTGGTTGGCGCCCGTACCGCCGCCGAAGGCCGCCATGAAGCCGGAGGATCCGACCGTGACCTGGTAGTCCTCGACACCCTTGTCGGCGGCGAGGACCTTCTCGACCTTCTGCGCGGCCTCGTCGGCCGCGGCCAGGCTGGTACCGGGAGTCAGCTCCTGCTTGATGGAGAGGACTTCCTGCTCACCCTGGTCGAAGAAGTTCGTCTTCAGCAGCGGTGCCATGCCGAAGGTGCCGAACAGGACCACGAAGGCGATGACGATGCTGGTGATACGACGCCGGGTCGCGAAGCGCAGCACCGGGACGTAGATCCGCTGGAGCCGGCTGGCCGCTTCCTTCTCCTCGGCCTTGCGGCGTGCCTCGTCCGGGTCCGTGTCGGTCCCCTTGGGTGCCCGCAGGAACCAGAACGAGAGGACCGGGACCACGGTCAGCGAGACCAGCAGGGAGGCCAGCAGAGCGGCCGTGACGGTGAGGGAGAACGAGCCGAAGAGCTGGCCGACCATGCCGCCGACCAGACCGATGGGCAGGAACACGGCGACGGTGGTGAGCGTGGACGAGGTGACCGCGCCGGCCACCTCCTTGACCGCGGTGGTGATCGCCGAATGGCGCTCCTCGCCGTAGCCGAGGTGCCGCTTGATGTTCTCCAGGACCACGATGGAGTCGTCGACGACTCGGCCGATCGCGATCGTCAGCGCGCCGAGGGTCAGCATGTTCAGCGACAGGTCACGGGTCCAGAGCACGATCAGCGCGAGGACCACGGAGAGCGGGATGGAGACCGCGGTGACCAGCGTCGAGCGGATCGACGCGAGGAACACCAGGATCACGACGACCGCGAACAGCAGGCCGAGCGCGCCCTCGGTGGTCAGGCCGGAGATCGCCTTGGAGACGGCGGGGCCCTGGTCGGAGACGACGGTCAGCTCGGCGCCGGCGCCGAGGTCCTTGCGCAGGTCCGGGAGCTTGTCCTGGACGGCGTCCGAGATGGCGACGGCGCTGCCGTCCTTGTCCATCGTCGCCATGACGGCGAGGCTCGGCTTGCCGTTCGTGCGGGTGATGGAGACCGCGGCGGCGGGCTCCTGCTTCACCGTGGCGACGTCACCGACGCGGACGGGCTTGCCGGCCTCGCCGGTCGCCGGGTTCGCCGCTGAGACCTTCAGGTCCTCGATCTGCTGGAGCGAGGTGAAGGAGCCGCCCACCTGGATGGTGCGGCTCTTGCCCGACTCGGAGAAGGATCCGGCCGGCACGGTGGCGCCGCCCGCCTGGAGTGCCTGGGCCAGCGAGCCGGCGTTCATGCCTGCCGCGGCGAGCTTCCTGTCGTCGGGGACGACCGAGACCTGGAGGTCCTGGACGCCGTCGACCGTCACCTGGCCGACGCCCTCGATGTCCTCCAGCGCCGGGACGACCGTGCGGTCGAGCTGGTCGGCCAGCGCCTGCTGGTCCTTGTCGGAGGTGACGGCGAGGACGACGGTCGGGATGTCGTCCGTCGAACCGGCGACGACCTGCGGGTCCACGTCGTCCGGCAGCTGGATGCGGGCGCGGTTCACGGCCTGCTGGATGTCGGCGACGAGCTGCTTCGTGCCCTCGTCACCGAAGTCGAAGGTCGCCATGATGACGGCGTTGCCCTCGCTGGCGGTCGAGGTGATGCCCTCGACGCCGTCGACGGTCTTGATGGAGTTCTCGAGGGGCTCGACGACCTGCTTCTCGACCACGTCGGGAGACGCACCCTGGTAGGGCGCCAGCACCGACACCATCGGGAGTTCGATGGTGGGCAGCAGCTGCTGCTTGAGCTGCGGGATCGCGATCGCTCCGAACACGAGCGCGACGATCGAGATCAGTCCGATCAGGGCCCGTTGCGCGAGGCTGAATCTGGACAGCCAGGACATGGGTGGGTCTCTCTTCTGTGGCTTACGCGGCAGGTGGGCGGCTGCTCGGTGCTCGCTTCGGCGCTCACTTCGTGCTCACCTCGGTGATCACAGGGGGACACAGCCCGCCCATCTATACGATCGCCGGGTCCGTGAAGGAAAACGTCGGCCCCCGGGTTGCTTTCTTATCCCGCGCATACCGCAGCTGGAGTAGCCGGGTCTACACCCTCACTCCACCCTGGGGCGTACCAGGCCCGATTCGTAGGCAATGACGACCAATTGCGCCCGGTCCCGCGCGCCCAGTTTCGCCATGGCCCGGTTCACATGGGTCTTCACGGTGAGAGGGCTGACGACGAGCCGGTCGGCGATCTGGTCGTTGGAGTGCCCGCCCGCGACCTGGACGAGCACCTCGCGCTCGCGCCCCGTGAGCGCGGCGAGCCGCTCGGAGTACTCCGCTCCGTCCGGCCCCTCCCCGGCGGTGCCTGCCTGGGCGAGGAAGCTGGCGATGAGGCCCTTGGTCGCGACCGGGGAGAGCAGTGCCTCACCGGCCGCGGCGACACGGATGGCGTTGAGCAGTTCGTCCGGTTCCGCGCCCTTGCCCAGGAATCCGGACGCACCGGCGCGCAGGGACTGCACGACGTACTCGTCCACCTCGAAGGTGGTGAGCATGACGATCCGTACGCCCGCGAGGTCCGGGTCCGCGCTGATCATCCGGGTGGCGGTGAGTCCGTCGGTGCCCGGCATCCGGATGTCCATCAGCACGACGTCGGCGCGGGTCGAACGGGCCAGTGTCACGGCCTCCGCGCCGTCGGCGGCCTCGCCGACGACCTGCATGTCGGGCTCGGAGTCCACCAGCACCCGGAACGCACTGCGCAGCAGTGCCTGGTCGTCGGCGAGCAGCACCTTGATGGGCGTCATGCGCATCCCCCCGTCGTCCCCGTCGCGCCCGGCCGCTCCGGCGCGCGTGTGCGGGACGTGACGGGCAGGATCGCATGGACCCTGAATCCGCCCCCGTAACGGGGTCCCGCCGTGAGGGTGCCTCCGAGGGCTGTGACGCGCTCGCGCATGCCGATCAGGCCGTGCCTGCCGCCGTCGGCGGGCGCTGGCCGGGGATCCGTTCCTGTGCCGTTGTCCAGCACGGTGACCTCGGCGGTCCCCCCGACCCGCACGACACTCACCTCGGCCTTCGCGTCGGGGCCCGCGTGCTTGCGCACGTTGGTCAGGGCCTCCTGGATGATCCGGTAGGCCGCGAGGTCGACCGCCGCGGGCAGCGGGTTGTCCGGGTCGGTGCAGGCCACCTCGACGGGGAGGCCTGCGTTGCGGAAGGTGTCGACGAGCGCGTCGAGGACGGCGAGCCCCGGGGCGGGTTCCGTGGGCGCCTCCGGGTCGCCGGACTGACGCAGCAGCCCGACCGTGGCCCGCAGCTCGTTCAGCGCGGAGCGGCTGGCCTCCCGTACGTGGGCGAGCGCCTCCTTCGCCTGGTCGGGGCGCTTGTCCATGACGTGGGCGGCGACCCCGGCCTGGACGTTGACCAGGGCGATGTGGTGGGCGACGACGTCGTGCAGGTCCCTGGCGATCCGCAGGCGCTCCTCGGCGACCCTGCGACGGGCCTCCTCCTCGCGGGTGCGCTCCGCGCGTTCGGCCCGTTCCCTGATCGCGTCGATGAACGCGCGCCTGCTGCGCACCGCGTCCCCGGCCGCGCAGGCCAGCCCCGTCCAGGCGAGCACGCCGACGTTCTCCTGGCTGTACCAGGGAGTCGTGCCGGCCACCATCGCCGTCATGGTGAGCACCGCCATGGTCAGCAGGCCGGCCCGCCAGGTGGTGGGGCGGTCGGTGCGGGACGCGACGGTGAACAACGCGATGACCGCGCTCATCACGACGGGGGCCGGCGGATCCATCAGGGCGAACTCGACGGCGGACAGCAGCCCCGTCACGACGAGTACCGCCATGGGCCTGCGCCGGCGCAGTACGAGCGATCCGGCGGCGAGCACCATCAGCAGCACGCTGGACAGCTCGGGAGGACGGGCGCCGAAGACAGGCCCGTGGCCCGGGTTCGGCTCGGCGAACGACGCGCAGATCATGCAGGCGAGCACGGCCGCGGCCAGCCCCCGGTCGAAGGCGAGGGGATGGCCGCGCAGCCAGCGGCGGGGGCGCACGAACCCGGTTCCGAGGGTGGTCACGTCGAGCAACGGTACGGCGTGACGTCGACGGGGCGGTCCGAACGGTGTCCGGACGCCGTCACGGCACGGTGCGCGCAGCACGGTGCCCCGCGCCGGCCGGACCGGGGCGGGGCACCGTGAGGAGTGCGGAGCGGGCGGCCCCGGTCAGCCGGGGATCAGCCCGTCGTCGCGGAGCATGGAGCGCACCTCTTCGAGAGTGGCGTCAGGTGCCGGAAGGATCAGTTCGGACGGCTCCAGGGAGTCGTCCGGGAGCGGCGAGCCGAGCTCGCGCACCTTGTCCAGGAGCGCGTGGAGCGTGGTGCGGAAGCCGGGTCCGTCACCGCTCTCCATCTCCGCGAGGAGTATGTCGTCGAGCTTGTTCAGCTCGGCGACATGACTGTCGGCCAGTACGACCTGGCCCTCCCCCATGATCCGTACGATCATGACGCCGCCCTCACTGCTTGTCGAACTTGTGCGGGGACTGCTGCGACTGCGGTGCCGCGTCCTCGGCGCCGCCCTCGATGGCCTGCTGCTGCCCGGCGGAACCGCCGGCCAGCTCGGCCTTCATGCGCTGCAGTTCCAGTTCTACATCCGTACCACCCGAGATCCGGTCCAGCTCGGCGGCGATGTCGTCCTTCGCCGTGCCGGACGAGTCGTCGAGAGCCCCGGAGGCCAGCAGTTCGTCGATGGCTCCCGCACGTGCCTGGAGCTGCTGGGTCTTGTCCTCGGCCCGCTGGATCGCCAGGCCGACGTCGCCCATCTCCTCGGAGATGCCGGAGAAGGCCTCACCGATCCGGGTCTGGGCCTGGGCCGCGGTGTAGGTGGCCTTGATGGTCTCCTTCTTCGTCCGGAAGGCATCGACCTTGGCCTGCAGACGCTGGGCCGCGAGAGTGAGCTTCTCCTCCTCGCCCTGCAACGTCTGGTGCTGCGTCTCCAGGTCCGTGACCTGCTGCTGGAGGGCGGCGCGCCTCGACAGCGCCTCGCGGGCCAGGTCCTCGCGGCCGAGCGCGAGCGCCTTGCGCCCCTGGTCCTCCAGCTTGGACGACTGTCCCTGCAACTGGTTCAGCTGCAGTTCCAGCCGCTTGCGCGAGGTCGCCACATCGGCGACGCCGCGGCGTACCTTCTGAAGCAGCTCGAGCTGCTTCTGGTACGAGTAATCGAGGGTCTCGCGCGGATCCTCGGCCCGGTCAAGGGCCTTGTTTGCCTTCGCGCGGAAGATCATTCCCATACGCTTCATGACACCGCTCATGGGCTTCGCGCGCCCCCTTCTGACGGACTGAGCTCCAGCACTCCAACAGAACCCACAGTACGGGCCCTGTCTCCATTACCGCACTGTTCGAGCACGGATGTGCTCCTCCGCAAGGACGACTGCCGCCGGTTACCGCTCCCGCGCAGGGAGTAGACGAACATCAGGGATGACGTCGGCAACGTCCGTTCTGCCCCTGTCGGGACACTTTTCAGGACGCAGGCCGTTGCCGGATCGTTCCCAGCCGGTCCCCGGTAGTCCCGGCCGACCCCGTACCCTTGGGTTTTGTGTTCCGTAGCCGTTCCAAGGAAGAGAAGGCCCCCACCGACAAGGTGACGGCGGACCTCTCCAAGCAGCCCCGCGACCCTCAGGCTCCCAAGGGTCGCCCCACCCCAAAGCGCAGCGAGGCCCAGACGCAGCGCCGGCGAGCCTCCAGCGGCGCGCCGACCGATCGCAAGGAGGCCGCGAAGCGCCAGCGCGAGGCGCGCCGGGCGGACATGGCCCGGCAGCGGGAGGCGCTCGCGTCGGGCGACGAGCGCTATCTGCCGGTGCGTGACAAGGGCCCTGTGCGGCGCTACGTCCGTGACTTCGTGGACTCGCGCTTCTGCATCGCGGAGTACTTCCTTCCGCTCGCAGTGATCATCCTGATCCTCAGCGTGATCCAGGTCCAGAACATCCAGAACATCTCGCTGCTGCTCTGGCTCGGCGTGATCGTGCTGATCGTCGTCGACTCCATCGGCCTCGGGTTCCGTCTCAAGAAGCAGCTCGCCCAGCGCTTCCCGGACACCCCGAAGCGCGGCGCGGTGGCCTACGGCCTGATGCGTACGCTCCAGATGCGCCGGCTCCGTCTGCCCAAGCCGCAGGTCAAGCGGGGAGAGCGGCCCTGAGCACGGAGACCTCCGGTTTCACGGGGGTGTCCTCCCAGTGGCTGAGCGGGCTCGGCGGACTGCGCAACACGGTCCGCCAGGAGCTCGTCGCCCGGCAACTCGACGAGCAGATAGCCGCGCGCTTCCCCGTGGGGCAGCGGCTGCGGGTGCTCGACGTCGGCATGGGCCAGGGCACGCAGGCATTGCGCCTGGCGCGGGCCGGGCACTCCGTGACGGGCCTCGAGTCCGACGCGGACATGCTGCGGTCCGCGCGGGACTCCCTGGCGGGCGAGCCCGAGGGCATCCGGGAGCGGGTGCGGCTCATCGAGGGCGACGGCCGTGACACCGGGGTGCACTTCCTGCCCGGCAGCTTCGACGTGGTGCTCTGCCACGGCGTGCTGATGTACGTCCCCGAGCCGGATCCGCTGCTGGCCGGCCTGGCCCGGATGCTGGCCCCCGGCGGGCTGCTCTCGCTGCTCGTGCGGAACGCGGACGCGCTGGCGATGCGACCGGGGACGGCCGGCGACTTCGGCGCGGCTCTCGCGGCGTTCGACACGGATACGTACACGAACAGGCTCGGCCTCGGCGTCCGGGCGGACCGGCTCGAGGTACTGCGGGCCACCCTCGCCGGTATCGCCGCCCCGCTGCACGCCTGGTACGGCGTGCGGGTCTTCACGGACAACGTGAGCAACGAGGACGAGCTGCCCGGCCCCGAGGAGCTGGAGCGGGTGTTCGCAGCCGAGGACCGTGCGGGGCGGACCGATCCGTACCGTGGGGTCGCCGCGCTGCTGCACCTGTGCGGCGTACGCGGCTGACACGGCTGCGGCCGTACGCCTGATCGGCCCACCAGCGCAGGCCGTCGGCGGCGGGCCCTGGCGATACTCCGGGAATGGACGCAACCCCTTCCCGCAGCCGGGTACGCCGCTCGCTCACGCCCCTGGCCGCCGGTGCCTGCGCGGCTGCCCTGGCGGCCGGCTGCGCCGGACCGGGACCCGCCCCGTCCGCCGCCCCCGCCCGGCAGGCGGTGGTTTCGCGGGCCACGGGCGATCTGGAGGACCGGTACCAGTCCGTCATCAGGGACGTCCTGCCCTCCGTCGTGCAGGTCGGAGCCGGGGACGGGCTCGGCTCGGGCATCGTCTACGACGGCAAGGGCCACATCGTCACGAACGCCCATGTCGTGGGCAGCGAGAAGACCTTCGACGTCAGTGTCGCCACCGGTGAGAAGGTGCTCAAGGCCTCCCTCGTCTCCTCCTACCCGGAGCAGGACCTGGCCGTCATCAAGCTCGACGACGTGCCGGACGGGCTGCGGGCCGCTGAGTTCGGGGACACCGACGAGGTCGAGGTGGGGCAGATCGTCCTGGCGATGGGCTCGCCGCTCGGCCTGTCCAGCAGCGTCACCCAGGGGATCGTCTCGGCCGTGGGGCGGACCGTCAGCGAGAGCAGCTCGGGCGGCGGCACCGGAGCGACGCTCGCCGACATGGTGCAGACCTCGGCGGCGATCAACCCGGGCAACAGCGGAGGCGCCCTGGTGAACCTCGACAGCGAGGTGATCGGCATCCCGACCCTGGCGGCGACGGACCCTCAGCTGGGTGACTCCGCGGCGCCCGGGATCGGGTTCGCCATCCCCGTCTCCATGGTGCGGACGGTGGCCGACCAGATCATCAAGTCCGGCAAGGTCACCGACTCGGGCCGGGCCGCGCTGAACATCACGGGGCGCACCGTCGTCGACGACGAATACCGGCCCGCCGGTGTCGCGATCGTCAGCGTCCGCAAGGGCGGGGCCGCGGAGAAGGCGGGCCTGCGCGTCGGGGACATCATCACCCGGATCGGCGACGCCCGGGTCACGACGATCACCTCGCTCTCGGAGGCCCTGGCCGACGACAAGCCGGGCCAGAAGGTCAAGGTGACGTTCAAGCGGGGGGACTCGGCGAAGACCGCCGAGGTCACCCTGGGCGAGATCTGAGAGCCGGTCAGGGGCGCATGGCCACCCGGAGGCAGGGGGCCCGCCCGGACGCCGGGGCCCGGGCGGGACCGCGGGCCTCAGTCGGCCTGGAGGCTCATCGGACCGTAGATCTTCGTCGCGTCCTCGAAGAGCGTCACCTGTTCCGCGCCGCCTTCGAGGAGCTCCTTCCAGAACTCACCGATCCAGGACTCCGCGTCGCCCTGAGTCGTGAACTCCTCCGGCTGCAGCGCCGGCTCCGTCTCCGTACCGTCGGACTTCTCGAACCGCCACGTCCACGCCATGTCCGCCTCCTGGGTCACGTTGCTCCCCGAAGACTAGTGGGTGTCCCGGGCGCGCAGGTGGTTCATGGACACGGGAGGATCAGAGCGTGGAACTGACACTGCTCGGCACCGGAGCCCCCGACGGGCTGCCGCGGCCCGACTGCCCCTGCGCCGTCTGCGCCTCCTCCCGCGGTACCGGGGCGCGCGCCGCGACCGCGCTGCTCGTGGACGACGCGCTGCTGCTGGATCTCACGCCGGGCGCCGTGTTCGCCGCCGCCCGCGCGGGCCGCTCGCTCGCCGCCGTACGGCAGGTGCTGCTGACCCACCCCCATGACGGGCCCGCGGTGGAGCTGCCCGCCTCGCTCCCGCCCGCGGGGCGTGTCCCGGACGGTCAGGAGCTGACGCTGATCAGCGGGCACCGGGTCCGGGCGGTGGCGATGGACTCGCCGGGCACGGGGTACGAGGTGACGTCGCCGGAGGGTGAGCGTCTGCTCTACCTGCCGCCAGGGGCCTCCCCCGCCGGTCTGGCCGCCCCGGTGGCGGAGCCCTACGACATGGTCGTGTGCGATGTGATCGCACGGCCGGACGCCGTGGCCAGGCTGCGGGCCGTCGAGGCCGTCGGGCCGAACACCGAGGTGATCGCCGTCCATCTGGACCACGACGCGCCGCCCGGGGCCGAGTTGGACCGCCGTCTCACGGCCGGCGGGGCACGGGCCGTGCCGGACGGGACGACGCTGCCGGTGGGGGCGTACCACGCGGTGCCGGAGGTGCCCCGGCGCACGCTGATCACGGGCGGGGCCCGGTCGGGGAAGTCGGTGGAGGCCGAACAGCGCCTGGAGACCTTCCCCGAGGTGGTGTACGTGGCGACGGGCGGCCGCCGCGAGGGAGACACGGAGTGGGAGGCCCGGATCGGGCTGCACCGGGAGCGCAGGCCTGCCGCCTGGCGCACCGAGGAGACCTGCGAGCTGGCGGGTCTGCTGGAGGAGGACGGCCCGCCGCTTCTGATCGACTGCCTGTCGCTGTGGCTGACGGACGCGATGGACCGGGTCGAGGCGTGGGACGACGGCCGGTGGGCGGACGGCGGGGAGGAGAAGCTCCGCGAACGGGTCTCCGAGCTGGTCCGCGCGGTGCGCGGGACACGTCGTACGGTCGTCGCCGTGACCAACGAGACCGGCTCGGGCGTGGTCCCGGCGACGGCCTCCGGACGGCGCTTCCGGGACGAACTGGGCCGTCTGAACGCCTCGTTCGCCGCCGAGTGCGAGCAGGTGCTGCTGGTGGTGGCGGGGCAGGCGCTGGTGCTGCGGGGCTGAGCCGGGGGCGGGTGCGGGGCCGGAGTGCGGAAGGGAGCGCCGGGTACTGTTCCGGGCAGGAGCCCCCCGGCGGGTTCCGGCCCACTTAGCGCCGACCCGCGAGGCAGACCCCCGTGAATCTGGACGACTTCTCCGACCTGATCGAACGCCCCGACGGAGGCGTACGGCGTGATGCCGAGGAACGCCGGGAGCGGTTCACCGTTCCCGTCGGCGCGCTCGGCCGGCTCGACGAGCTGGGTGAGTGGCTGTCGGCCGCCCAGCAGTCGGTGCCCGTCAAGGCGATCGAGCGGCCGCGCGTCGTGCTGTTCGCCGGTGACCACGGGGTGGCGGAGCTGGAGGTCTCCGGCCGGGCCGCCGGTACCGCGCACGAGCTCGTCCGCGCGGCCCTGGACGGTGCGAGCCCCGTCGCCGTGCTGGCCCGCCGCTTCTCCGTCCCGGTACGGATCGTGGACGCCGGTCTGGACTGTGATCCGGACCTGCTGCCCGACGCCGTCGTACGCCACCGGGTCCGGCGCGGCAGCGGCCGGATCGACGTCGAGGACGCGCTGACGGCCGAGGAGGCCGAGCAGGCCGTACGGCTCGGGATGCGCATCGCCGACGAGGAGGCCGACTCCGGCACGGATCTGGTGGTGCTGGGTGATCTGAGCGTCGGCGGCACGACGGCGGCCTCGACACTGATCGCCGCCCTGTGCGGCACGGACGCCTCGGTGGTGACCGGGCGCGGCGGTGCGGGCATCGACGACCTGGCGTGGATGCGCAAGTGCGCGGCGATCCGGGACGCGCTGCGTCGGGCCCGGCCGGTCCTCGGTGACCAGCTGGAACTGCTGGCCGCCGTCGGCGGTGCGGACCTGGCGGCCATGACGGGATTCCTGCTGCAGAGCGCGGTGCGCCGGATGCCCGTGGTGCTGGACGGGGTGGTCTCGGCGGCCTGTGCGCTGGTGGCCCAGCGGGCGGCCTTCCGGGCACCGGACTGGTGGCTCGCCGGTCAGGTGAGCGGTGAGCCCGCGCAGGCGAAGGCACTGGACCGGATGGCCCTGACACCGCTGCTGGATCACGGGGTGACGGTGGGCGAGGGCAGCGGCGCCCTGCTTGCGCTGCCGCTCGTCCAGGCCGCGGCCGCCCTGGCGGCTGAGCTGCCCGAGCGCGCGCAGGAGCCGGCCGAGGAGGAATCCGAGGAGCCGTCGGCAGACTCGGAGCCCGCGGAGACGACCGCCTGAGCGCCTCGGACACCGTCGCCGGGTGAGCGGGGCCTCAGGTTCCGCCGTCCCCTGGGCGGGGGCCCGGCAACGGGTTCCTGTCCGGGGCACCGCCGATCAGGTCCTGGAAGCGGCGTCGCGGCCCCGCCCAGCGGACATCGTGGTGATACGCCCTCAGCACCGCCCTGGCGCGGGCCCGGTGGCGCCTGCGGTAGAAGCGCTTCGCCCACAGCGAGGCGGGCCTGGCCAGGCGGAGCGCTCCGATCAGCGCGATGAACGGGATGAGGGTGCCGATCACCGCCATACGGGCCTTGCCCTTGAACAGGGCGATCAGCACGAAGCCGAAGTTGACGAGGTAGGTCAGGACGACGCCCAGCCTGTTCTGCTGCTGCTCGCCGCTGAGCTCGTCCACGCCGAGCGGCGAGAATCCGGCGAGCACGAGCAGGACGAGCGAGGCGGTGAGGACGACGACCTCCACGCTCTGGCGGCCCTCCTCGGTCCAGTAGACGTCGTCGAGGTGGAGGATCAGCGCGAACTCGTCGAGGACGAGGCCGGCCCCCACCGCGAAGACGACCGCGAAGATCCCGGCGGCCGCGCCATGTTGACCGCTCGCGACCGCGCCGAAGCCTCCGACCACCGAGAGCACGACGCCGGGCACCACGTGGTGGACGTGCACACCGCCGGGCGTGAAGTTGCGGAACGGACCCTTCCCGGCCCTGATCATCCGGGTGATCATCCGGGTGATGGCGAAGGTCAGCACGAAGGCGCTCAGGGCGAGCAGCAGCGGGAGCTTGCCCGGCTCGACGATGTTCTGCTGGAACCAGTGACCCATGCCACCTCCACCCTGAGACCCACCTCTGCGGCATTTTGGGTCACTTTGCCCGATCTGGCGTGCTGCCGCACCGGCTAGCCTGCGCGCGGTGACCTCCCTGAACAGCCATGGCCTGCGATTCGCCTTCGGCACCCTGACCGCGCTCCCTGTCCGCGTCTCCCGCTGGGACCGCGTGACCGCCCGGGCCGGCATGCTGTGCGCCCCGCTCGCCGGACTCGCCGTGGGGCTGCTCGCGGCCGTCCCCGGAGTACTGCTCCTGCTCGGCGGGTCGGGCCCCCTGGTGGCGGCGGTCGCCTCCGCCGCGCTTCCCGCCGCGCTGACCCGTGGGCTGCACCTGGACGGGCTCGCGGACACCGCCGACGGGCTCGGCAGCGCCAAGCCGGCCGAGGACGCGTTGCGGATCATGAAGCAGTCGGACATCGGCCCGTTCGGTGTGATCACCCTCCTGTTCGTGCTGCTGGCTCAGGTCGCGGCGCTCTTCGAGCTGTACGGCCGTGGCTGGGCCGACGGCGCGCTGGGCACGGTCGCCGCCGCCGTCACGGCGCGGCTCGCGCTCACGCTGGCCTCGCGCCGCGGCGTCCCGCCCGCCCGGCCGGAGGGCCTGGGCGCGGCGGTGGCGGGGACGGTCCCGCCCCGGGGTGCGGCGGCCGTGGCCTGCGTGGTGGTCGCGTGCTGCGCGGCGGCCGGCGCTCTGCTCGGCGGATACGGCGCCGCCCTGCACCACGCCCTCGCCGCCCTGGCCGGCCTCGCGGCCGCGCACGTGATGCTGCGTCACTGCGTGCGGCGCTTCGACGGGGTGACCGGCGACGTGTTCGGCGCGCTGGAGGAGACGGCCGCCACGGTGGCCCTGCTGGCGCTGTCGTTGTCGCCGGGCTAGGGGGTGCCCACCCCTCCGCTCCCCCGACGGCCCCGCCCCCGTGAACCGGAAGCAAGGGCGCGCGTAGGCTCATTCCCGGCACATTGCGGCGGCGTCTACGATGCGCCGGGCACGGTCGGCCCACCCCTCGACCGGTACACAACTCAACGGAAGCGAGAATTCACCACCGTGACAGCTCTCACTCTCAGCACCTCAGGTGCGGCGACGCTGCGCGCCGACGCACTCGTCGTCGGCGTCGCCAAGGGCGCTGGATCCAAGGCTGGGGGCCTGGTCGTGGCACCGGGCGCCGAGGCCGTGGACAAGGCGTTCGACGGAAAGCTCGCCACCGTCCTGGAGACCCTGGGCGCCTCAGGTGCCGAGGGCGAAGTGACCAAGCTCCCCGCCCCGTCCGGCCTCAAGGTCCCGGTCGTCATCGCGGTCGGGCTCGGTCCGGTCCCGGCGAAGGACGACGCGTACGACGCCGAGGCACTGCGCCGCGCGGCGGGCACCGCCGCGCGTGCGCTGAAGGGTTCGAAGAAGGCCGGTTTCGCACTGCCGATGGAGTCCGTCGAGGACGCCGGGGCCGTCGCGGAGGGCGCCCTGCTGGGTGCGTACGCCTTCACCGCCTACCAGGGCGGCGAGAACAAGCTCGCCCCGAAGGGCGCCAAGTCCGGCAAGGACGCGAAGCTCCCGCTCGGCGAGGTCGCCCTGCTCGGTGCCAAGCCGCGTGACAAGGCGTTCAAGGCGGCCGCCGAGCGCGCCGTCGCGGTGGCCGAGGAGATCAACCGCGCCCGCGACCTGGTCAACACCCCGCCGAACGACCTGTACCCCGAGTCCTTCGCCGCCGTGGCCACCGCCGCCGGCAAGGAGCACGGCATCAAGGTGCAGGTCCTGGACGAGAAGGCGCTCGTCAAGGGCGGCTTCGGCGGTCTGCTCGGCGTCGGCCAGGGCTCCACGCACGGCCCGCGCCTGGTCAAGCTGTCCTACACCCACCCCAAGGCGGAGAAGACGCTCGCCCTGGTCGGCAAGGGCATCACCTACGACTCGGGCGGCATCTCGCTGAAGCCGGCCGGGCACAACGAGACGATGAAGTGCGACATGGCGGGTGCCGCCGCCGTGTTCGCCGCCGTCGTCTCGGCCTCCCGCCTCGGCCTCCAGGTCAACGTCACCGGCTGGCTGGCCCTCGCCGAGAACATGCCGTCCGGCAACGCCACCCGCCCCGGTGACGTGCTGCGCATGTACAGCGGCAAGACCGTCGAGGTCCTCAACACCGACGCCGAGGGCCGACTTGTCCTCGCCGACGCGCTGACCCGCGCCTCCGAGGAGACGCCGGACGCGATCGTCGACGTGGCGACCCTGACGGGCGCGATGGTCCTGGCGCTCGGCAACCGCACCTTCGGTGTCATGGCCAACGACGACGCGTTCCGTACGTCGATCCACGAGATCGCCGAGGAGGTCGGCGAGGCCTCCTGGCCGATGCCGCTCCCCGCCGACCTGCGCAAGGGCATGGACTCCCCGACCGCCGACATCGCCAACATGGGTGAGCGGATGGGTGGCGGCCTGGTGGCCGGTCTGTTCCTGCAGGAGTTCGTGGGCGAGGGCATCGCCTGGGCGCACCTGGACATCGCGGGTCCGGCCTTCCACGAGGGCGCGCCGTACGGCTACACCCCCAAGGGCGGCACCGGATCCGCGGTCCGCACCCTGGTGCGGCTCGCGGAGCGCACCGCGGCCGGCGACCTCGGCTGAGTTCCGGAGCCGGCGTCCGCGCGCGGACCCCGCGCGCGAGGTTCGCCTGCGGCGCAGACGGCCCCGGGCATACGTCCGGGGCCGTGGGCGTTCCCCAGGCTCCGACCGCCATTTTTCCGGAAATCTGTACGCATCGGTAACCCTCCGGACCGGATCTTCGTCCGGCTCGGAGCAGGGGCCCGCGTCCCGTCCGCCCTCAACAAGTGCGAAGATGGGTTCTCGGCAGGACAGGGCCCCCACCACAGGGCCGAATAACGCAAGCGGCCGAACACCAGCCGACCGGCCGGTCACACCCCAGCGACGGGGCCCGGCATACGGCGCACATGCATGGAGGACGTGACGTGGCGAACGACGCCAGCACCGTTTTCGACCTAGTGATCCTCGGCGGTGGTAGCGGCGGTTATGCCGCGGCCCTGCGCGGGGCTCAGCTGGGCCTGGACGTCGCACTGATCGAGAAGGGCAAGGTCGGCGGCACCTGCCTGCACAACGGCTGCATTCCCACGAAGGCGCTGCTGCACGCCGGTGAGATCGCCGACCAGGCCCGCGAGGCCGAGCAGTTCGGCGTGAAGGCCACCTTCGAGGGCATCGACATGGCGGCCGTCCACAAGTACAAGGACGACGTGATCTCGGGCCTGTACAAGGGCCTGCAGGGTCTCATCGCCTCGCGCAAGGTGCACTACATCGAGGGTGAGGGCCGGCTCTCGTCGCCCACCTCGGTGGACGTCAACGGCCAGCGCGTCCAGGGCCGCCACGTGCTCCTGGCGACCGGCTCCGTGCCGAAGTCGCTGCCCGGCCTGGAGATCGACGGCAACCGCATCATCTCCTCGGACCACGCGCTGAAGCTGGACCGCGTGCCCAAGTCCGCGATCGTCCTGGGCGGCGGCGTCATCGGCGTCGAGTTCGCCTCGGCGTGGAAGTCCTTCGGCACCGACGTCACGATCGTCGAGGGCCTGAAGCACCTGGTCCCGGTCGAGGACGAGAACAGCTCCAAGCTTCTTGAACGCGCGTTCCGCAAGCGCGGCATCAAGTTCAACCTCGGCACCTTCTTCGACAAGGCCGAGTACACGCAGGACGGCGTGAAGGTCTCCCTCGCCGACGGCAAGACCTTCGAGGCGGAGTTGCTGCTGGTCGCGATCGGCCGCGGCCCCGTCTCGCAGGGTCTGGGTTACGAGGAGGCCGGCGTCGCGATGGACCGCGGCTACGTCCTCGTCGACGAGTACATGCAGACCAACGTCCCGACGATCTCGGCCGTCGGTGACCTGGTCCCGACCCTCCAGCTCGCCCACGTCGGCTTCGCCGAGGGCATCCTGGTGGCGGAGCGACTCGCCGGCCTCAAGACCGTGCCGGTCGACTACGACGGCGTGCCGAAGGTGACGTACTGCCACCCCGAGGTCGCCTCCGTCGGCATCACCGAGGCCAAGGCCAAGGAGATCTACGGTGCGGACAAGGTCGTCGCCCTCAAGTACAACCTCGCGGGCAACGGCAAGAGCAAGATCCTGAAGACCGCGGGCGAGATCAAGCTCGTCCAGGTCAAGGACGGTGCCGTGGTCGGCGTCCACATGGTCGGTGACCGTATGGGCGAGCAGGTCGGCGAAGCCCAGCTGATCTACAACTGGGAGGCGCTGCCGGCCGAGGTCGCGCAGCTCATCCACGCCCACCCGACTCAGAACGAGGCGATGGGCGAGGCCCACCTGGCCCTGGCCGGCAAGCCTCTCCACTCCCACGACTGATCCAGTCCCGGGGACGACCGACCACTTCCGCACTTTCGTAAGGAGCAACTGAAACCATGTCGGTTTCCGTAACCCTTCCGGCGCTCGGCGAGAGCGTCACCGAGGGCACTGTCACCCGTTGGCTGAAGGCCGAGGGCGAGCGCGTCGAGGCCGACGAGCCGCTGCTCGAGGTCTCGACCGACAAGGTCGACACCGAGATTCCGGCGCCCGCCTCCGGCGTGCTGTCGTCCATCAAGGTCGCCGAGGACGAGACCGTCGAGGTCGGCGCCGAGCTGGCCGTCATCGACGACGGTTCGGGCGCACCCGCCGCCGCTGCGGCTCCGGCCGCCGAGCCGGAGGCCGCCCCGGCTCCGGCCGAGGAGGCCCCGGCGCCCGTCGC
>NZ_JBHWZS010000152.1:0-19571 GCF_042728155.1 Streptomyces sp. NPDC060209 | reverse complement strand
CGGCAGATCTCCACGAGTTCGGGGTGCACGTAGCGGCCGTTCTCCTCCATCGCGACACCGTCCAGGTAGATGGACGGGCCGAGCACGCTGCCGTCGGTGTGCGCGGCGGCGACCCACGGTTCGCCGCCGATCCAGGCGCCCTTCGTGCCGATGCCGAGCTCGACGCAGCCGAAGACGCGCTCGTCCTCCACGATGCGGCCGGTCGGGGCGAGCACGCCGGGGTTGAAGCCTAGGGACCAGTGGGCCACGCGGAACATGTTCGGGTCGTCGAAGGACTCCATCCACCGGCGGAAGGCGTCGGCGTCGGCGCCGCCCTCGATCCTGGTGACGACACCCTTCTCGACGGTGCAGCGGACCGGGGAGCGCAGCAGGCCGATCTCGTCCGGCGGCCACAGGGCGCCGTCGAAGACGAGGACACCGTCCTGCGTCTCCTCCAGGGGGTTCCAGGAGATCTGGCCGGACAGCATGACCGTTTCGCCGGGCCTCTCGGCGGGCTTGCCTCGCAGGTTGATCGGCCGGTCGCCGTTGCGGCCCACCAGGTCGGTGCCGTTGGCGGAGGTGATGCGCACCTCGTCGGCGGCCTCCAGGAGCGCGACGAGGGCCTTGCCGAGGCGGATGACGCCCTGGAAGTCGGGGCGGCCGACGGTGGCGACCAGCATCTGGACGTCCATGGCGGTGAGGTTCGTGTAGCGGCAGCCGTTCGCCATGGCGGCGCGGAAGGCGTCGGAGTGCATCAGGTAGGAGACCGCGAACTCGATCCACACGTCGGCGTCCGCGATCGCGCCGGCCACGGGGCGGGGCGGCTCCATGGAGGCGCCGGGCAGCGTCTCGTACCAGACGACGACGGGGTGTGCGCCGGCGGCGGCGACGGCCTGCGCCGTGGCTTCGAGCACCCGGCGGTCGCTGCTGGTGTCACCGGTGAGGACGACGTGTTCGCCACGCTTGACGAGCATGACCTCCTCGACCAGCTTGCGTGCGGCCAGGGCCAGTTCGAAGCTGAGGTACTCGGGACGCGGTTCGAGCCTGCTGTACATGTCCACGGTGGGGGTTCTCCTTGCCTTGCGGGTGGTGCGGTGTGGTGCGGGTGGTGGCTTGAGGGATCAGGTCTTGAGGATCTGGGCGGAGTCTCCGAGCGAGCTGCCCGCGATCACACCGGCGCCGATCAGGTTGAGCTCCTCGTCGGCGGCGGGGCCGCGCAGCTTGCGGTAGACGACGCGGACCGCCAGCGCTCCGAGGACCAGCCAGCAGGCCTGCGGGGTGAGGATGAGGAGGCCGGTGGCGAGCATGACGCCCATCTGGCGCCGGGTGCCGCCGATCAGCTGGACGGCCGCGCCGGGGATGGCCCAGAGCAGCATGGTGCGCACCGCGTCGGGATCGCTGAGGCCGCTCCTGATCGTGTCGGCGTACACCTTGGCGACGGGAGGGATGAGGCCCTGTCCGAAGTAGGAGCGCCAGGCGACGGCTACGACGACCAAGGCGACGCCGAAGCCGATCAGGGCGGCCAGGAACTGCTGGCGGCGGCCCTCGCGCTCGTAGGGGTCCCAGGGGCGGTGGTCGCGGCGGAGCAGCCAGCCGGCCTTGAGGTCGTACCCCATGTCGGCGAAGGCGGGGCCGGTGGCGGAGACGTATCCGATCAGGAGGGCCAGCGGGACCGAGGGGATGCCTATGGCGAGCCCGAGGATCAGGAAGATCAGGGTGACGGCGAAGGACGGGAACCAGCCGGACTGCATGGCGGCGAGGCCGACGATCAGCTCGTGGACCAGCGCCGCGAAGGCGGCGAACAGGACCCAGCCCACGATCCCGAGCGGGCTCATGTCGCCGATCAGCCCTCCGAGGACGGCGAGTACGACGGCGCCCGCGGTGAACAGCGCGTAGCCGCGGATCAGGGTGAGCCTCAGGGCACGCTCGTCGACGGTGTACTCCACGGTCGGGTCCGCCACGACGAGGGTGGCGGCCGACTCCTCCGCGGCCTTCTCCTTGTCCCTCTGCGTCTTGCGGGCCCGGCGTCCCACCAGCATGTGGACGGCCTGCCCCAGGGCTACGACGCCCGCCCCGACCATGACCCCGTGCGGGATGAACCCGGCTCCCAGGTCGGTGTCGAAGAGGCCGGGGCTGTACTGGCGCAGCATCAGCCCGATACCGAACATCAGCAGCGCCCATACGTTGCCCAGGAAGGCCACACCGGCGGCGGACAGCGGCAGGCTGAGGAGCGTCCCGGCCAGCCCGACGACGGTGCCGCCGGCCAGGATCAGCGCCCGGCGGCCTCCCCGGTCGCCGGCCTTGATGGTCTCGGCGGCGGCCGTTCCGGGCGGCCACGCGGCGTCTGCGGGCAGCAGCCGGGACCCGAAGGCCCGGTAGAGGACCCATGCGTCCACGAGCAGGCCGATGAAGGATCCGGCGAGCATGGGCCAGACCAGGTCCTGACGTCCGAACACGTACGGGATGGCCACGGACGTCAGCAGCGCGTTCGCCGACGCGAAGGTCGCCGCGGAGATGGCGCTCTGGGCGAGGTTCTGCCGGTGCACGGACCGCATCCGGCGCAGGAACCCGAGCGGGATGCGGCCGATCAGCATGGCGACGAGCGCGCCCACGACCGAGGTGTTGGCGGAGATGCCCAGCTTGGACACCAGATCGATGCCGATCACGGCGCCGACGGCGGCGAGTACCACCAGGATGACCAGCAGCACGGGTTCGAAGACCCTGGGATGGGACCCGGTGTCCTCGGGGTGGGATCCGGACGGCGGCGGTTCGCGGTGCGGGGCGGAGGCTTGGTGCGCCACGGGGCACCCCCTTCGGTGAGCAGGACTGGGCAGGACTGGGCAGGACTGGGCAGGACTGGGGAGACGCTGTCCCCCATCGGTGCGCGGGCAGGCCAGGGCGCACCGTCGGCGCGTGGCGCCGAGGGATCGAGCGGTATGCGGTTGAGCCGGTTCAGCCGCCGAGTGCCGCGGTGATCTCCGCGGCTCCGGCGCGCACCAGCGGTACGAGCGTGTCGACGGCCCTGTCCACACGGTGGGAGGGGCCGATCACGGTGAGGGAGGCCGCGACGGCTCCGCCCTGGAGAACGGGGGCGGACACGGCGGTGACGGCCTCGTCGTACTCGCCGTAGCTGACGCTGTACCCCTCGGCACGGACCTGGGCGTAGCAGGTGAGCAACGCGTCCAGGTCGGTGATGGTCCGGTCGTTGAAGCGGGCGAGTCCCGTGGGGCCGAACATCTGCCGGATCTCGCGTTCGGGGTGGTACGCGAAGACGGTGTGACCGGACGCTCCCGCGTGGCCGGGCATGACCGCTCCGATGATGGCGGTGTAGCGGACGGGCCCGGTCCCGTCGACGGCGGCGGCACAGCGGTAGCTGGAGCCGTGCGGAACGTTCAGCACGACGCTCTCACCCGTCTCGCGCAGCAGCCGGGCGAGTATCGGGCGGGCGAGCGAGGGCAGCACACCACTGTGTTCGCCGACCCGCGCGAGCCGGGAGAGGGCGGGGCCGGGACGGTAGCGGCGGCTGGTGTCGTCGCAGATCAGGAAACCGCGGGCGGTCAGGGTGGTGAGCAGCCGCTGCACGACCGCTTTGTCCCAGCCGTGATGACGCGAGAGTTCGCTGACGCCCCACTCGGGATGCTGCTCGGTGAAGGTGAGCAGCACGACCAGCGCCCGGTCCACGGTCTGCAGGACGCCGGGCGCCTGGGGTGCGGCTTCGACCGGGGTGGTGTCGGCGCCGTGGTCCGCCATGGGCCGGCCTCCTTCGTTCCGTGCTGGTGGTTCGTGTGCCGCCGGTGCTTCCCGACCGACTTGTCGGTGGGCTTGTCGGTGACTATCGGTGCGGAAATCGCAACGCCGTTGCGTTTTCTGGCGAAAGAATGAAGGTGCATCGACCAGGTGTCAAGGGTGTTCCTGAGATTCGTCCCGGCGGTACGGACCCGCGTATGGGCGGGGCGGAACGGCAGCGGAACAGCGTCACCGTCCCCTCCGCACGGCTGGGGGCGAGGCCGGGCGTCCGGGGCAGGTCGTTCCCTGACGGCTCTCCGGCCGCCGCGGCCACGCAAAGACCTCCGGTGCGGTGGAGGTGTCCGGGCTCCATGGCGCAACGGAGGTCTTCGTGGCCCGGCGCGGGTCCCCGGCCGGTCAGCCGGGTGAACAGCGCTGCGGGTCAATACACCTAGGGGTTGACGTCGCTCGTGAGGGGGCGCTCGGAGGCGTCCTCCCGAGGGACCGGCTGTTCGACCAGGGCGAGCACCCTGGTCGCCATGAAGCGGGCGGTACGGACAACTGATCCACTTCGGGTGACTTCACTCACTTCCACCACACCCCGGCGGACCGCTGTCTCCACCCGGCGGCCTGCCCTGGAGGCCACCACTTCGTACGTCCTGGTCGTGTCACCCGCGTCCACGACTATTTCCACACGATCGCCCTTCATTGATCCAATCCCCCTTCTGCGACGGTCCTTTGAGATCTCGCACGGGCCACGGAACCTGGATCTCCGGCTCCCTGACCACTCCTCAATTCTCCCACCGGGCACTGACAATCGATGGGCCGACGAGGGCGCGGCCTCTGAGCGCGCCGCGCCACGGGTACGTAAGCTGTGCCTCGTCAGGCGGACCGGCAGCGGGGATGGGCAGACGATGGCGATGATGCGGCTCCGGCGCGAGGACCCGCGTGTCGTCGGCTCGTTCAGGCTGCACCGGCGGCTCGGCGCGGGTGGCATGGGCGTCGTCTACCTGGGTTCCGACCGCCGGGGCCAGCGGGTGGCGCTCAAGGTGATCCGGCCGGATCTGGCCGAGGACCAGGAGTTCCGCTCGCGCTTCGCACGCGAGGTGTCGGCCGCGCGGAGGATCCGGGGCGGCTGTACGGCCCGTCTGGTGGCCGCCGATCTGGAGGCGGACCGCCCTTGGTTCGCGACGCAGTACGTGCCCGGCCCCTCGCTCCACGACAAGGTCGCCGAGGAGGGCCCTCTCCCGGCCGCCGAGGTGGCCTCGATCGGGGCGGCGCTCTCGGAGGGCCTGGTGGCGGTGCACGAGGCCGGTGTCGTCCACCGTGACCTGAAGCCTTCGAACATCCTCCTCTCCCCCAAGGGCCCCCGGATCATCGACTTCGGTATCGCCTGGGCGACCGGCGCCAGCACGCTCACCCACGTCGGAACGGCCGTCGGCTCGCCAGGCTTCCTGGCGCCCGAGCAGGTACGCGGCGCGGCGGTGACACCCGCGACGGACGTCTTCTCGCTGGGCGCCACACTCGCCTACGCGGCGATGGCCGATTCGCCCTTCGGACACGGCAGTTCCGAGGTGATGCTCTACCGCGTGGTCCACGAGGAACCGCATCTGTTCGACGTGCACGACGCGCTCGCCCCACTCGTACGGGCGTGTCTGGCGAAGGACCCGGAGGAGCGGCCGAGCACGCTCCAGCTCTCCATGCGGCTCAAGGAGATCGCCGCGCGCGAGGCGCAGGGACTGCATGAGCGCCGGCCGCCCGCACAGCGCGGCGAGCAGGAGCTGGACCGGCCGACCGGCCGGCTGGAGGGCCCCTACACCGAACAGTCGACCCGGCGTACGGCCGGAGGGCCTGCTCAGCCGTCGCGGGCCCCGGGGCGGCGCCCCACGTCGTCGCGCCCGGCAGCCCCCCGCACCGGCGGCTCGCAGTCCCGGGCGCCGCAAGGCGGGTCGCGCACCGGTCAGCAGCCCCACGGGCCGAAGGGAACGAACGGCAGGCAGGCCTCCCGGCCGGGCGTCCGGACGACCTCGGCAGGGAAGGGCGGCAAGCGGCGGCCGGCCAATCCGCGGCTGCTGCGTCAGAGGCTCGTCGTATTCGTCGTGGTGACGCTGCTGGTCGCGCTGGGGATCGCGGCCGCACAGGGCTGCCAGGGCCCCGCGCAGGGGCTGGGGGGCACGCCGTCACAGACCTACGACGAAGCCGCCGTCCACCCGGCGCGGGCGGACACCCCCTAGCCGGAGACCCCCTGGGTCAGGCGGGGTCGACCCGGGTCGCGTAGAAGGCGACGGCGGAGGCCGCGGCGACGTTGAGGGAGTCGACCCCGGCGTCCATCGGGATACGCACGTGGGCGTCGGCCGCGACGAGTGCCTGGGGCGTGAGGCCGTCGCCCTCCGTGCCGAAGACGAGCGCCAGCTTCTCGTGCTGCCGTGCGACGAGTTCGTCCAGGGTGATCGACTTGTCGCTGAGGCAGAGCGCCGCGGTGGTGAAGCCGGCCTCGCGCAGCAGGGCGACGTCCGCGGGCCAGTCCGTCAGGCGCGTCCACGGGACGTGGAAGACGGACCCCATCGAGACCTTCACCGCCCGCCGGTAGAGGGGGTCGGCACAGCGCGGGGTGAGCAGGACGGCGTCGACGCCGAGTGCGGCCGCGTTGCGGAAGGCCGCCCCGAGATTGGCGTGGTCGACGATGTCCTCGAACACGGCGACCCGCCGTACGTTCCCCCGCTCCGGGGACAGGAGCGTGCCGACGTCGGGGAGCGGCTTGCGCTGCATGGAGGCAAGGGCCCCGCGGTGCACGTGGTAGCCGGTGACACGCTCCGCGAGAGCCGGTGTGACCGCGTAGACCGGTGCGGTGGCCTCCTCGATCACATCCCGCATGACATCGACCCACTTGGCGGAGAGCAGCATGGACCGCATCTCGTACCCGGCGTTGGCCGCGCGCCGGATCACCTTCTCGCCCTCGGCGATGAAGAGGCCCTCGGCGGGTTCCCTCCGACGGCGGAGCTCGACGTCGGTCAGGCCGGTGTAGTCGCCCAGACGCGGGTCGTCCGGGTCGTCGACGGTGATGATTTCAGCCACGGGGTGCTACTGCCTTGTCGGGGGTGGTGGTGTGCGGAGGGAGCGTGTCGTCCGTGACGCGCGTGGGTGCGGGGCCGGCGCCCGGTCAGTCCTCGATCGCGTCGATCCGGTCCGTGCCGACGGCGACGACATCGCCGATGACGATGACGGCCGGGGGACGGACCCCTTCCGCGACGACCCGCTCGCCGACGTCGGCGAGGGTCGCGTCGACCCTGCGCTGGGCCGCGGTGGTTCCCTCCTGGACCAGGGCCACCGGGGTCTCGGGGGACTTGCCGTGGGCGATGAGGGCCTGGGAGATGGGGCCGATCTTGTCGACGGCCATCAGGAGGACCAGGGTGCCGCGCAGCTGGGCGAGCGCCTTCCAGTCGACCAGTGAGCGCGGGTCGTCGGGCGCCACATGGCCGCTGACCACAGTGAACTCGTGCGCGACGCCCCGATGGGTGACCGGGATCCCGGCCGCTCCCGGCACGGAGATCGAGCTGGAAATCCCGGGGACGACCGTGCAGGCGATGCCCTCGGCGGCCAGAGCCTGCGCCTCCTCCATGCCACGGCCGAAGACGAACGGGTCGCCACCCTTGAGACGGACCACGGACTTGCCCGCCTTGGCGTGGTCGATCAGCGCCTGGTTGATCGCCTCCTGCGCCATGTACCGGCCGTACGGGATCTTCGCGGCGTCGATCACCTCGACGTGCGGCGGGAGCTCGTCCAGCAGGTCCCGCGGACCGAGCCGGTCGGCGATGACGACGTCGGCCTCGGCGAGGAGACGGCGGCCCCGGACCGTGATCAGGTCGGGGTCGCCGGGGCCGCCGCCCACCAGCGAGACGCCGGGGGCCCGGGTCCGGTGGTGCGGGGCGGCGAGGGTGCCGTCGCGCAGCCCTTCCACGATCGCGTCGCGGACCGCGGCGGAGTGCCGCGGGTCGCGGCCCTGCGAGGTGGTGGTGAGGACGGCGACCGTGATGCCTTCGCTGCGGCCGGTGGCCGGGGTCCAGGCGGTGGCCGCCTCCGCGTCGTCGCTCCGGACGCACCAGGTACGGGTGCGCTCGGCCTCGGCGGACGCGGCGTCGTTGGCGGCGGCGTCGGACGACGCGACGAGGGCGTACCAGGTGTCCGCGAGGTCTCCGTCCTGATACCTGCGGCGCTCCCAGCGGATCTCACCGGTGTCGGCCATCGCCTCGACGGACGCGGTCGCGGACGGGGAGACCAGGGTGATGTCGGCCCCGGCCGCGATGAGGGCGGGCAGCCGGCGCTGCGCGACCTGGCCACCGCCGACGACGACGACGCGGCGCCCGTTCAGGCGGAGTCCGACGGGGTAGGCAGGGTGATCGTCATGCTCGGCCATGGTCGTGCGGGCTCCTCGTGCAGGGTGCGGTGTGCTGCGGGCCGCTGCGGCGGTGGAGCGGCGGTGACGTGGGCTGGGTGAGGCGGTGACGCGTGGGACCACGATACGGGGTGACGGGGGCGGGGGCCGGGGCGGTGCGGCGGGCTGTGGACCGCCGGTGGCCGGGCTCCTCGGCCCTTCCCGGGCCGGGCTCCGCCCGGGTCCCGGGCGCCGGAAGGCCGCCGTCGATCACCGGCGGGCTCGGTTTCCGTCGGAGCAGGGCCTTCGGGACACCCGGGAACGGCCGGGTGGGCTGGGTTGTGCCCGCGAGGCCGGGGGGTGCCCGGACGGGCCGTTCGGGCACGTCCGGGCACGGTGTCAGCTACTTCTCCGTGACACCCGCGGAGTCGAACGTGGCCACCTCGTGCATCGCGCGGGCAGCGCTCTGCACGATGGGGAGGGCGAGCAGCGCGCCCGTGCCCTCGCCGAGGCGGAGGTCCAGGTCGACCAGCGGGCGCAGCCCCAGCTTGTTGAGGGCGGCGACATGACCGGGTTCCGCGCTGCGGTGGCCCGCGATGCACGCGGCGAGCGCCTCGGGGGCGATCGCCCGGGCCACCAGCGCGGCCGCACCGGCGCTCACGCCGTCCAGGATCACCGGCGTACGCAGTGACGCGCCGCCCAGCAGGAAGCCGGCCATGGCGGCGTGCTCCAGGCCGCCGACCGCGGCCAGCACCCCGATCGGGTCGGTCGCGTCGGGCTGGTGCAGCTCCAGGGCCCGGCGGACGACGTCGACCTTGCGGGCGTGCATCTCGTCGTTGATCCCCGTGCCGCGGCCGGTGACCTCTGCCGGGTCCATGCCGGTGTAGACGCAGATCAGCGCGGCCGACGCGGTGGTGTTGGCGATGCCCATCTCACCGGTGAGCAGGCCCTTGTTGCCTGCCGCCACCAGGTCGCGGGCGGTCTCGATGCCGACCTCGATCGCCGCGAGCACCTCTTCGCGGGTGAGCGCGGGACCGGTGGTGAAGTCGGCCGTTCCGTGCCGGACCTTCCTGGGCAGCAGGCCTGGCGTCGCGGGGAGTTCGGCCGCCACACCGACGTCGACGACGCAGACCTCGGCGCCGACCTGGGCGGCGAAGGCGTTGCAGACGGCGCCGCCACCGAGGAAGTTGGCGACCATCTGGCCGGTGACCTCCTGCGGCCACGCCGTGACGCCCTGTGCGTGGACCCCGTGGTCACCGGCGAAGATCGCGACGGCGGCGGGCTCGGGAATGGGCGGCGGGCACAGCCGCGAGAGCCCGGACAGCTGGGCGGAGATGATCTCCAGCATGCCGAGCGCGCCGGCGGGCTTCGTCATCCGCTTCTGGCGTTCCCATGCCTCGCCGAGCGCCTTGGCGTCCAGGGGGCGGATGCCGGCGATGGTCTCCTGGAGGAGGTTGTGCGGCTCCTCGCCGGGCAGGGCGCGCCGGCCGTACGTCTCCTCGTGGACGACCCAGGACAGCGGGCGGCGCTTCGACCAGCCCGCCTGCATCAGCTCGGGCTCCTCGGGGAATTCGTCGACGTATCCGACGCAGAGGTAGGCGACGACTTCGAGGTGCTCGGGCAGGCCGAGCGCACGGACCATCTCCCGCTCGTCGAAGAAGCTGACCCAGCCGACACCGAGCCCCTCGGCGCGGGCGGCGAGCCACAGGTTCTCCACGGCGAGCGCCGACGAGTACGGGGCCATCTGCGGCTGGGTGTGCCGGCCGAGGGTGTGCCGGCCGCCGCGGGTCGGGTCCGCGGTGACGACGATGTTCACCGGTGTGTCGAGGATGGCCTCGATCTTCAGTTCCTTGAACTGCTTGGCCCGGGCCTTGGGCAGCGACTTGGCGTACGCCTCGCGCTGGCGCTGGGCCAGTTCGTGCATGGAGCGGCGCGTCTCCGCGGAACGGATGACGACGAAGTCCCAGGGCTGCGAGTGCCCGACGCTCGGTGCGGTGTGTGCCGCCTCCAGGACTCGGAGGAGTACCTCGTGCGGGATGGGGTCGCTGCGGAAGCCGTTGCGGATGTCGCGCCGCTCCCGCATCACCCGCAGGACGGCTTCGCGCTCGGCGTCGTCGTATCCGGGGGCGGGAGGGGAGACGGGGGCCGTTTCCGCCTCGGCGGGGGCTGTTTCAGCTTCGGCCGGGGCGGCTTCGGCCTCGGCGGGGGCTGCTTCGACAGGGGCTGCTTCGGCCTCTGCCTCAGCGGGTGCCTCGGCGGCTCCGGGCTCTTCCGTGGCTGCCGCGAGCGGGGCTTCCTCAGGGGCTTCCTCGGCGGGCGCCGGTACCTCTGCCGCGGGGACCTCGACCACGGGGACCTCCGGGGCCGGGGCCTCGGCTGCCGGGGCCTCCGCCTCCAGGGGCTGGACTTCCGGAAGCGCGGCCTCCGGGGCCTCGACCTCCGGGGTCTCGATGATCTCGGGTCCGCTGCCGGGCTCCGGCTCGGCGAGGACCTGAGGTCCGGCCTGCGGTACGGCAACGGGCTCGGGAGCAGGCTCGGCTTCCGCGACGGGCTCGGGCTGGACCTCTTCCGCGACAGGCTCGGGCTGGGTCTCCGGCTGCTGGACGGTGACCGGTTCCGGCACCTCCACGGCCTCGGGCGCGGACGGTACGGGCTCCGCCGCGGCGGGCGCGGGGTCGACGGCCCGCTCGGCCTCGACCGCGGGGGCGAGGGACTCCGCCACGGGCGTCGGCGCGAGGTGCGGAGCCGTCGGTACGGAGCCCTCGACGGGCACGAACTGTCCGGTCGGCTCAGCCGGGACGGCCGCCTCGACGGGCAGTTCGACGGGGGCGTCGGCGGGAGCTTCGACCGCTACGGCCGCCGGGGCCTCCGCGGGACGCTCCTCGGCCAGGGCCTCCACGGGCTCGACGGGGGCCTCAGGCATCACGACGGCCACCGGCTGCGGGGCGACCGTTTCTGCGGACGGGAGGGGCTCGACGGGCACGGCGGGCTCAACGGGCTCGACGGGCTCGACGGGCACGGCGGGTACGACCTGCTCGACAGAAGGAACAGGGGCGGCAGGGGCAGCAGGCTCGACAGGGGCGGCAAGCTCTACGTGCTCGACAGGTGCGACGGGCGCGTCGGGCTCCGCCGTCATCACGGGAGCCACGGCCGACTCCGGCACGGCGGCCGGCTCGGGCGAGCCCCAGGCCGGCGCGCCCTGCGGCGGGATCTCCCCCAGCTGCGGACCCGGCAGCACGGCCGCGTCGTCCGCCGGGATGTCGAAGTACTCAGGACCTGTCGTAGGCGGTCCGGCGTGCCGCAGTGGCATCGGGTTCTGCGGGCCGGCCGGCCCGCGGTCCGCGAGCGAGCGGACCACTCCGCCGGACGGCGTCCCCCCGTAGGAGGGCGCCTCGGTGGACGCGGGACCGCGGTGCAGCGGGCGCCGGGCCGGCGAGGCGGCGGCCGGGACCTGCACGGGGGTGTGCGCCGGGATCCGTACGCCGTTGACGTCGGTCACCCCGGATCCGTGCGTGCCGTTCACGGTCTGGCCGTGCGCCGGGAACTGCTCGGCCAGGCCCGCCGGTACGGACGGGGCGTCGCTCCACGCGCCCTGGGACGCGGGCATCAGAAGGAGGTCGTCGTCCTCGGCTGTGTGCTCGGAGGGTTCGAGGTAGGTGTAGGCGTCCGGGGCGGGGACGCCCGGCTGCTCCACCATGCCTGCGTTCTCCGGCAGTCCCTCGCCCGGGATCTGGCCGGTGTCAGTCATGCGTACCCCTCGCCCATCGTCAGTGCTCCTTCGCCCTTCGCCCGGGATGCCCGAACCACGGCACGCCGGTGCTCGTCAACAAGAACGAGCGGGCTCCCCGCGCGGCACGAAACGCGCGCGGAGGTATACATTCTCGCGGTCGTTCGCCGCCGCGACAGACAGTTCTGCCTCGGCTCGCTGTGGACTGCGCCACGTTGCGCGTCCCCCGGTTTCGCCGTACCACATCGCGGAACAAAACGGTCCACTTTTCCGGACATTGACGAACGAACCGTCGAACAGCCGGGCGCGGTACAACAATCGGTCAGCCTACCTCGCGCTCCCCCGCGAAAGGTCAGGGGGCGAGGTCGGAACGCACCGCGGAGAGCAGGAACACGACGGAGCGTTCGCGCTCCGCCCAGGCGGAGGTGTCCAGTTCCACGGACTGGAGCAGCGCGCACTCGACCGTGTATCCGTTCTCCGCGAGGGCCGCGCCCAGCGCCTCCGCCTCGTCACGGTTCGAGGCATGGGTGACGATGCGTTCCGGCCGCCGGTCGGCGACCGCCGTGACCACGCGGACCCCGCCGCCGCCGATCCGTACGACATCGGGTTCGGGCAGGCGTTCCAGGACGTGCGGGGCCGTACCCCTGACCACCTGGACGCCCACCTGGAAGTTGCGGGCGGCCGTCGCCGTACGCGCGCAGGCGTCGGGGTCACTGTCCACGGCGAGCACCGCGGCGCCGAAGCGGGCGGCCTCCACGGCGAGGGCGCCGCCGCCGCAGCCGATGTCCCAGACCAGGTCGCCGGTGCGGGGCCCGAGGCGGGCCAGCTGGGCCGCGCGCAGACCGGGCGACTCCCCCTCGCCGCCCTCCCCCGCGCCGCCGTACGCCGCGGCGGGCAGCGCCCAGCCGCGGAGGCCCTCGGGGCGGCGGCCGGCGAACCACGCACCGGTGGCGGTGGTCTCGGGGCCGCCGCCGATCGCGATGACGACGTTGGGGTCGCGCCAGGTGTGGTCCGCCGTCTTGTCGGAGGTGAGGACGGTGACCCGCTCGCGTACGGTGCCGAGTTCCTCGCAGATCACGAAGGTGCGGTGGACGCCTTCGAGCAACAGGGCGAGTTCGGCGGGGCCCGCGCCGGGGGACGTCAGTACGGCCACCTTGTGGTGGGCGCGGATGACGTTGACCGCGCGGCGCAGGGTGCGCGGGTGGGCGACGACGATCTGCGCGTCGTCCCACGGCATTCCGGCGCGGGCGAAGGCGGTGGCGACGGACGAGACGGCGGGGACCACCTCGACCTCGAGTCCGTGTTCGGGCTTGCGCAGCGTTCGTACGACGCCGAAGAAGCCGGGGTCGCCGTCGGCGAGGACCACGGCGCTCCCGCGGTGGCCGGCGATCCTGCGGGCGGCCAGGTCGACACTGCCGAGGCGGATGCGTTCCGCGCGCTCGGGGATTTCCGGAAGCGCGAGGTGGTGGGCGGCACCGGCGACGAGCGTGGCGGCCGAGAGCGCGGCTGTGGCCGCTCTGGTCAGTGGCGAGCCGTCCCAGCCGATCACCGTGACCCGGTCGGCCATCGTCGTCAGTCTCCAGGGGTGTGAGCAGGCGGGCGCTCCGCGCGGGGATGGGCGGGGCAAGGGTGAGCGTATCCGGTCCGTACCAACGCCCTGCCAGGGGCTCCCGAAGCCCGGGAGAGAGGTCAGTTCCAGTCGTTGTACGTGCCGTAGCCTCCGGCGTCGGCCAGCTGCTCGGCGACGCCCTCCAGGTCCTCGGGCAGCAGTCCCCACACGATGAGGTCGGTCCTGATGTCGGTCCATCCTCCGTCCTCGGTGGCGGTCCTGGCTATGCGCGCGTTGCGCAGGACGCCCTCGCTGATGCAGCCCAGCTTCTGGGCGACCTGCTGGGAGGCGGTGTTCCCGGCGGGGGTGCGCAGCTCGATCCGTTCGAATCCCTGGTCGCGGAAGAGCCACTCGGCGAGGGCCAGCACGGACTCGGTGGCGTATCCCTCACCGCGTGCCCAGGGTGCGGTGATGTAGCGGACCTCGGTCGCCAGGGTGCGCCGGTCCGTGTTGAGGAGCCGCACGGAACCGACGAGGCGCTGGGTGAGGAATTCGGTGACGGCGAAGACGATGCCGTTGCCCTGGGAGCGTTCGGCGGGCGCGATCCTGCGGACCCACCGTTCGGCGTCGACCTGGGTGTAGGGGTGCGGTGCGTCGGTCCAGGCGGTGACCAGCTCGTCGTTCATCATCTCGATGTACGCGGGGACGTCCGCCATGTCGAAGGGGCGCAGCACCAACCTGTCCGTGCTGATGGAGATGGACGGGAAGGTGGTAGTCATGCGCAGCTCCATGCCGAAGACCGTGTAAAGCCACCAGCATGCAGCATCGGGCCGTGGATGTGCATGGCCGGGTCCGCACGGCGGAGCCCCGCACACCCATATGCGGGCGTGCGGGGCTCGTTGGGCAAGTGGCGCCCGGGTGTCAGGACTTGGCGGGCTCACCGAAGGCGGGGATGATCGATCCCTTGTAGGTGTCCTCGATGAACTTCTTGACCTCGTCGGAGTTCAGGAGCTTCGCGAGCTTCTGGACCCGGGGGTCGTCCTCGTTGCCGTCCTTGACGGCCAGGAAGTTGGCGTACGGGTTGCCGTCGGCCTTCTCCAGCACCAGGGAGTCCTGGCCCGGCTTCAGGTCGGCCTCGATGGCGTAGTTGCCGTTGATCACGGCGGCGTCGACGTCGTCCAGGGCACGGGGCACGGTCGCGGCCTCGATCTCCTTGAACTCCAGGCCCTTCTTGTCCGTGATGTCGCTGAGCTTGGCGTTGGTGCCGACGCCGTCCTTGACGGTGATCAGCCCGTTCTCGGCGAGCAGCTGGAGCGCACGGCCCTCGTTGGTGGTGTCGTTCGGGACGGCGATCGTCTGGCCGGCCTTGATGTCCTTGACGTCCTTGATCTTCTTGGAGTAGAGGCCGAGGGGCTCGAGGTGGACGTTCACCACCGGGACGATGTGGGTCTTGTTCTTCTTGTTGAAGTCGTCCAGGTAGGGCTTGTGCTGGAAGAAGTTGGCGTCGACCTGGCCGTTCTCGGTGGCGGTGTTCGGCAGGACGTAGTCCGTGAACTCCTTGACCTCCAGCTTGAGGCCGGCCTTGTCCGCCAGGTTCTTCTTGACGTAGTTCAGGATGTCGGCGTGCGGCGTCGGGGACGCGGCGACGACGAGGGCCTTTGAGGTGTCCGCGCCGGCACCGGTCTCGCCCTTGGCGGCCGGGTCGGAGTCCGTACCGCAGGCGCTGAGGCCGAAGGCGAGGGCGGCGGTGGCTGCGGCAGCAGCGGTGATCTTGATGTTCTTACGCACGAAGAGTGCCTCTTTCCGGTGGTGATGGTGGTGCGCCCGGACAAGGAGTTCGGGCTTCAGGGGGAGAAGAAGTTCAGGAGGTGGTGCGGCCCCGGCGTACCAGCAGGCGTACGGCTCCGTCGCCGATCAGCTGGACCACGGTCACGATGACGATGAGCAGCGCGACGGTGATGAGCATGAACTGGTTGTCGAAGCGCTGGAATCCGTAGGTGACGGCCTTGGAGCCGAGCCCTTCGCCGCCGACCGCGCCGGCCATCGCGGAGTAGCCGATGAGCACGATGACGGTGGTGGTGACGCCGGAGACGAGCGAGGGCAGCGCCTGCGGCAGCAGGACCTTGCGGACGATCGTCGGGATGGACCCGCCCATCGACTGGACGGCCTCGACGAGCCCGTGGTCGACCTCGCGCACCGCCGTCTCGACGAGTCGCGCGAAGAACGGGATGGCGCCGATGGCGAGCGGCACGATCATCGCGGACGGGCCGATGAAGGTGCCGACGACCCAGGTGGTGAAGGGGATCAGCGCGATCAGCAGGATGATGAACGGCAGGGAGCGGCCGATGTTCACGACGACACCGATGACCTTGTTCACCACGGTGTTCTGCAGCAGTCCGCCCTTGTCGGTGAGGACGAGCAGAATGCCGAGCGGGAGCCCGCCGACGACGGTGACGAGCGTGGACCAGAGCACCATGTAGAGGGTGTCGATGGTTCCCTGCGAGAGCAGTGGCTGCATTTCGGACCAGGTCACTTCGCCACCTCCTTGGTGATCTTGGCGGGGGTCTGGGCGGGAATCTCGGTGGGACCGGTGGGGCCGCCGTCCACGATCTCGGCCTGGAGGCCCTGCTCACGCAGGAAGCCGATGGGTACGACGTTCTCCTCGAAGCGGCCGGGCAGCTCGATGCGCATGCGCCCGATCTGCTTGCCGCCGACGGTGTCCATCGCGGCACCGAGGATCGAGATGTCGATGTTGTACGTGCGGGAGAGCTGCGAGATCACCGGCTGGGCCGCGGCCTCGCCGTGGAAGGTGACGTCGACGACGGTGGAGCCGGGTCCGGAGGCGGTGCCGCCGACCGGGAACAGCTCGTGGGCCAGCTCGGAGCCGGGAGTGGCCAGCAGTGCGCCGACGGTGCCCGACTCGACGATGCGGCCCTTCTTCATCAGCGCGGCGGAGTCGCAGACGGTCTTGACGACGTCCATCTCGTGCGTGATGAGCAGGACGGTGAGTCCGAGCTCCTGGTTGAGGTCGCGCAGCAGCTGCAGGATGGACCGGGTGGTCTCGGGGTCCAGCGCGGAGGTCGCCTCGTCGGAGAGGAGCACCTTCGGGTCGCCCGCGAGGGCGCGGGCGATGCCGACGCGCTGCTTCTGGCCTCCGGACAGCTGCCCGGGGTAGGCCTTCGCCTTGTCGGCGAGACCGACGAGGTCGAGGAGCTCGAGCGCCTTGCGGGTACGTGCCTGTCCGGAGACCCCGAGGATCTCCAGGGGGAGCTCGACGTTGTCCCGGACGGTGCGCGAGTCCAGCAGGTTGAAGTGCTGGAAGACCATGCCGATGCGGCTGCGCGCCTGGCGGAGCTCCTTGCCTGCGCGGCGGCCGCGGCCTGCGAGGGCCGTCAGGTCCTGGCCGGCGACCGTCACGGTTCCCGAGGTGGGGCGTTCGAGGAGGTTGACGCAGCGGATGAGGGAGGACTTGCCGGCGCCGCTCTGGCCGATGACGCCGTAGACCTCGCCCTCGCGGACGTGCAGGTCCACGCCGTCCAGGGCGGTGACCTCTCGGCCGCGTGACTGATAGACCTTCGTGAGGCCCGAAGTGGTGATCACAGGGTTTCCGTCACTGTCGAGTGCACGGCGCGGTGTCCGCCGGGCACGGGGCATTCGTCTGGTGAGACTGTTCTCAGTGGTCGACCGGTGGGAGTCTCGGCATGGTCCGGCTCCGGCGGATCCGCCGGGCGCGGGGCATGCCCGGGCCGGCTCTATCCGCTGGGTGCGGACGGCACGGGCTCGGTCTCGCTTCGGGGCGCGAGGCTCGGGCGGGGGCCCTCAGAAGGCGCGCATTCGACACATACAACGAGCACCGGGCGTCGGGATCGCCTCGGTCGCAGGGCTGCGGTAGCTCGTCGTGGTCATGGCCCAAGTAAAACAGACGTAACGTTCCGGCGACCCGCCGTGTCCGTATAGCGGACGGCTCCGCCTGTGCGTTCCACGCGCCACGATCGCTTAGCGCACCGTCATGACCTGCGAAAACGCCAGCCGTGCCCGACCATGGCGCCGACAGTGCCGCGATCATGCTGTGCGTGCCCTGTGGCAAAGGCCACGATTCCTGGACACCACCCGCGTCCACCCGGCGCCCGGGCCCGCACGCGGCGGCTCCACCCGTCCGTAATACCCTCACTCCATGCTTGACGCCCTGACGGTCGCGGTCGCCGTGACCGCGCTCGCCCTCGCCGCCTGGTGCGGAATCGCCGCCTACCGGGACCAGCCCACGAAGGACTGGCACTTCATCGGCATGGCGGTCGTCTCCGTACTGGCGCTGGCGCAGCTGCTCGTGGGAATCGTGCAGCTGGCGCGCGGCGAGCGGCCCGACCAGGGCATGACGATCTTCATCGCCTATCTGATCGGCGCCTTCGCGGCCGTGCCCGCGGCGGGTTTCCTGTCGCTGTCGGAGCGGACCCGCTGGGGCTCGGTGACGGTGGCGGCCGGTGCGGTCGTCCTCGCCGTCCTCGAAGTGCGGCTCTACGACATCTGGGGAAAGTGACCATGAGCGACACCGACCGCACGGGGACGCCCGCCTCACCGGCCCCTCGGCACGACACCCCGGGGCAGAAGCAGCAGTTCGACCTCGGCACCGGGCCGGGGCGGGTACTGGTCTGGTTCTACGGGGTGTTCACCGTGGCCGCAGCGTCCCGCTCGATCGTCGAGATGATCCTGGACTTCGGCAAGGCGCCGCTCGCCTACGTCCTCTCGGCCGTCGCCGCCGTCGTGTACGGCTTCATCACGTACTCGCTGGTGCGGGGCGGGGAGAAGGCGCGCAGGGCGGCGCTGATGTGCTGCGCCGCCGAGCTCGTGGGTGTGCTGATCGTCGGTACCTGGACACGGCTCGAGCCGTCCGCCTTCCCCGACAGCACGGTGTGGTCGGGATTCGGCATGGGCTACCTGTTCATCCCGGTGATCCTTCCGGTCACCGGGATGATCTGGCTGCGCCGCGCACGTAACGCCTGACACCAGGCGTCATGGGAGTCGTTCAGGCACTGGCCACATAGGCCGGCGCCGTGGCGTCCTTCTCGAGCAGGACCAGCCGGACGCCGTCACCTCCGGTGGTGTTGCCCACCCGGGCATAACCCGCCTTGCGGTAGAGCCGCAGATTGCCTTCGCTGCGCTCCCCCGTGTGGAGGCGGAAGCGGGTGGCCGAACGCCCGTCCGCCAGGCCGGATTCCGCGGCACGCAGAAGACGGGTGCCCAGGCCGTGGTTACGGAGCCGGGGGTGGACGCAGAGCTTGCCGATCCGGCCGGTGCCGTCCGCGTCGGTGAAGCCGCGTACCGAGCCGACGACTTCGTCGCCGAGCCGGGCCACGAACACCAGGTCCGTGCCGACTTCGTCCCGGACCGAGTCGAGGGTCTGGACGAGTGGGTCGATCCGGTAGTTGCCGTAGAGCTCCGCCTCGCTCTGGAAGCAGAGGTACTGGAGTCTGAAGATCTGCTCGACGTCCTGCGCTGTCGCCGCCGAGATGGTCACGCTCATGCCCATGTGTGCATGCCTCCCGCTCACCTGGTCCGCCGGTTGTCTACCGCTCCTTTCCCCGCAGTTCAGGAGCTACAACCTCCGCCGCGAGCATTCTGCGCAGACATCCAAGGCATCGGGAACGCATAGGGCCCAAACTGCCCTGTGACATACCCAACTCCCCTGCGATTTCCCGGTATGTCGGATCGTGGGCGGCCAGCATCGCCTCGAGCAGTCGTGGGCATCTCCCCGGCAGCCTGCCCACCGCGGTGCGCAGCGCACGGCGTTCGTCGGCCCCCACCACGATCCGTTCGGGGCAGCCGGCCCAGTCGTCCGGGGGTTCACCTGCGGTGTAGGCGCGCTCTCGCCGGGACCTGCGGCGGGCTACGCGGGCCTCCGCCCGCACCGCGGTGCGGACCCAGCGGGCGGGGTCCGCGGGCACCTCCGGGCCGGGCCGGCGCTCCAGCAGCCGTAACCAGACCGCCTGTTCCAGGTCCGCGGCCTCGATCCCGGCGGCCTGGGCCTCGGCTCCCGCCTCCGCACGGATCAGAGCGTGCAGTGCGTGGACGACCTCGCGTGCCCGGTCGCGCGCCCCCTCGGCCGGGGCCGCGGGAACATGATCAAGAAGAGTCATGCCCCGTCAACGCTTCCCGGCCGGAGCCGGTTGCCGCACACGGGGAGCTCCACCCGACCGGGGCATGCGGGCCGGACGGCTGACGCG
>NZ_JBHWZS010000151.1:0-19891 GCF_042728155.1 Streptomyces sp. NPDC060209 | reverse complement strand
GCCACAGACACCACCGTTCACCGACGATGACCGCTGCTCAGCAGGCCGAGCGCCTACTGGCCCCCGGTGAGCGAGCCGAGGTACGCGTTCGTCTTCTCCGGCTCGAAGAAGAAGTTGTCGAAGTCCGCCGGGTCGTTGAACCCGTTGGCGAACCGGTCCGCGGCCGGCTGGAGCTGACCGGACGCGCCGATCAGGTTCAGCACGTGCTCCGGCGGCGGTCCGAGCATCGCGTTCGTCCACTTCACGACGTGCTGGGTGTTCTCCCAGTGCCGCTCGAACGTGGCCTCCATCCACTCCTCGTCGAACGGGCGGTCGCCGTGCTCGAGGATCGAGTGCAGGTAGGAGTGCGCGCACTTGGACGCGGTGTTGGAGCCCTGTCCGGTGATCGGGTCGTTGGCGACGACCACGTCCCCCACACCGAGGACCAGACCGCCGCCGGGAAGCCGGCCGACGGGCTTGCGCACGGTCGGGGCGTAACGGCCCGCCAGCGTGGCGTTGGCGTCGGTCAGCTCGACCTTGGTGGCGCGCGCGTATTCCCACGGGGTGAATTTCTCCATGAGCTCCAGCGTCTTGGCCAGGTGCTCCGAGGGGTCCTTGATGCCCTGGAAGGCGTCGAGCGGACCGCCGGGGATGCCCTCCCAGAACAGGATGTCCGCGCGGCCCGACGTCGTCAGGGTCGGCATGATGAAGAGTTCGCCGACACCCGGGACCAGGTTGCACCGCACCGCGTCGAACTCCGGGTGCTCCGGGCGCGGGCCCAGACCGTGGACGTAGGCGACGGCCAGTGCGCGCTGCGGGGCGTCGTAAGGCGAACGGGAGGCGTCCCGGCCGAACATGGAGACGAGCTCGCCCTTGCCCGCCGAGACCATCACCAGGTCGTACGTGCGGGAGAAGTAGTCGAGGTCGGAGACCGCGGCACCGTGGATGACGAGCTGACCGCCGCGCTGGGCGAAGGTCTCCATCCAGCCGGCCATCTTCACGCGCTGGTCGACGGACTGGGCGAAGCCGTCCAGCTTGCCCACCCAGTCGATGACGCGCGAGGAGTCGGGCCCGGCGACCGAGACACCGACACCCTCGATCCTCGGGGCCTGCGACTCCCAGAAGTTGAGCTGGAGGTCGCGCTCGTGCTGGAGAGCCGTGTGGAACATGCACTGCGTCGACATGACCCGGCCGGACCGGATCTCGTCCGCGGTGCGGTTGGACATCAGGGTGACTTCGTACCCTCTGGACTGGAGCCCGAGGGCCAGCTGGAGGCCGGACTGTCCGGCTCCGACTATGAGTATCTTCCGCATCGCGGTTCTCCGTTACGTGTACTGGGTGCGTCTGTCGTTAATCGGGGGCGACGTCGAGCGCGTGGCCCACCAGGGCGAGCAGCGACTCGACGACGGTGATCCTCTTACGCGCATCCATGATCACAACAGGCACGTGCGGAGGCACGGTCAGGGCCTCCCTGACATCGTCCTCCTCGTAACCGGTCGTTCCCTCGAAGTGGTTGACGGCGACGATGTAGGGCAGGCCGCAGCTCTCGAAGTAGTCGAGCGCCGCGAAGCAGTCGGCGAGGCGCCGCGTGTCGGCCAGGACGACCGCGCCGATCGCGCCGCGCACCAGGTCGTCCCACATGAACCAGAAGCGCTGCTGCCCGGGCGTCCCGAAGACGTACAGGACGAGGTCGTCGTCCAGCGTGAGGCGGCCGAAGTCCATCGCGACGGTCGTGGTGACCTTGTCGGGCGTGGCCGTGAGGTCGTCGGTCTCCTCACTGGCCTGCGTCATCAGCGCTTCGGTCTGCAGCGGGGTTATCTCGGAGACCGAGCCGACGAAGGTCGTCTTGCCCACGCCGAACCCGCCCGCGACCACGATCTTGGTCGCGATCGGCGCGCGTGTGTGGTCTAGCTGCCAGGCCTGTACCGACTCGTCGGGCCGGGCCTGCGGCCCCCGCTGACGCGGAGTGAAGAGCGGCGCCTCAGAGACGGCGGAGTCCATTGAGCACCCTTTCGAGCAGCGCGCGGTCGGGCTGGCCGGTGCCGTGACCGGTTCCGTACACGCGGATCTTTCCCTGGTCGGCCAAGTCGCTGAGCAGCACCCGGACCACGCCGAGCGGCATCTTCAGCAGGGCCGAGATCTCCGCGACCGTACGCATACGACGGCAGAGTTCGACGATGGCGTGGAGCTCCGGCATGACCCGCGAGGCGAGATTGCCGTTCGTGAGCTCGCGGCGCTCCTCCGGAGCGTCCAGCGCGGCGACGAACGTCTCGACGAGCAGGACGTGACCGAAGCGGGTCCGGCCGCCGGTGAGGGAGTACGGACGGACCCGTGCCGCCTTGCGGTCGGCACCCCTGACGGGGAGTTTTCGTACGGGTTCAGCAGCTGACGTCACTGGGTGCTCTCCATCGATTTGCGCAGCTCACTGCGGAGTTCGGGGGTGAGTACGTGTCCGGCACGGCCGACGAAGAGCGCCATGTGGTAGGCGATGACGCTCATGTCGCAGTCAGGGGTGGCGTGCACACCGAGCAGGGAACCGTCGCTGATCGACATGACGAAGACGCTGCCCTCCTCCATCGCGACCATCGTCTGCTTGACGCCACCGCCGTCCATCAGCTTGGCGGCGCCGATCGTGAGGGACCCGATGCCGGAGACGATGGTGGCGAGGTCGGCGCTGGAACCCTTGGGGCCCGTCTGCCGTCCTGCTGCTTTGGCCGTCGCGAGACCGGGGTCCGAGGAGAGCAGCATCAGCCCGTCGGACGAGACGACGGTGACGGAATGGACCCCTGGCACCTCCTCCACGAGATTGCTCAGCAACCAGTGAAGGTTCCGGGCCTCGGTGCTCAGCCCGAATGTGCTGGGCGCAGTCAACTGCGTGCCTCCTCGACTGTGTCCCCCGTCTCATCGATACGACCGTCGGTACGGTCGTGGTCGGTCTGTGGGCCGCTGTCGGTGGTCTCTGCCTCGAAATCGCGGCGGCCGTTCTTCGCGCCCTGGTGGAAACCGCCGAGGCGGCGACGCAGGGCCTCCTTGTCCAGGCTGCCCTTGCGTTCGGTGACCGGGGCCGACTGAGGTGCGGCGATCCTGGGGGTGCGCTTGGGCAGCCCCTTGTCCGTGATGCGCCCGGGCAGGGGTGCCGGGTCGGGCACCTCCTCGCCCAGTCCGGTCAGCGGCTGCCGGGGGCCCGGAAGGGCGTCGGCGGCCGGAGCGGGGGCGGGAGCCGTCGCGGGGTTCGTGTCGGCGGCACGCTCGTGACGGTCGGGTCCGATGGCGTACGGACTCGGCGCGTCCTGCTGCACGGGGAGACGGACCTGCATCGTGGTCTCGGCCTCGGACTCCTCGCGGATCCCGGGTTCGGCGACGGGGCCTGCCCCAGGGGCGGGCCCGGCGGCGGGCGCCGCGGGCTCCGGCGACGCGTGCTGTGCCGTGTCGGGCTGCGCCTCCGTGGCCTGCGGACCCGCCGCCTGCAGGGTCCGCTCCGCGGCCGCGATCAGGGGGTCTCCGGCGGGGAGGGCCGAACGGGACGGCAGCGCGTTGGAGTTGGCCTCGGCGACCGAGCCCGGGAGATTCAGCGTGGGCGCGTCCCCCGGCAGCGGCACGGGCGGCGGGGAAGCCGCGGGCGGCGCCTTGGGCAGCAGCGCCTGCGGAAGGACGACGACCGCGGTCACCCCGCTCCCCTTCTGTTCGCGCAGCTGCACCCGTACGCCGTGGCGGGCCGCCAGCAGCGAGGTCACCTGAAGACCGAGCCCGGCCCCGTCCGCGGCCTGTTCGCCCGCCTCGAAGGACGCCGGGTCGGCCAGCCTGGCATTCAGCTCGCTCATCCGGACCGCCGACATGCCGATGCCCTCGTCCTGCACGGAGAGCATCACCTCCCCGGTCTCCAGCAGCCAGCCGGAGAGCTCGACATGGGAGTCGGGCGGGGAGAAGGAGGTCGCGTTCTCCAGGAGTTCGGCGACGAGGTGACTCACGTCGTCGGCGGCGAAGCCCGCGATCTGGGCGTGCGGCGGCAGGGACTGGATGGTGACCCGCTCGTACCGCTCGATCTCGCTGACCGCGGCGCGCAGGACGTCGACGAGCGGGATCGGGCCCACGTGCCCCTGGTTGTGATCGGTCCCCGCGAGGACCAGCATGTTCTCGCTGTGGCGCCGCATGACGGTGGCCATGTGGTCCAGCTTGAAGAGGGTCGCGAGACGCTCCGGATCCTGCTCGCGCTCCTCCATGCCCTCGATGACGCCGAGCTGGCGCTCGACGAGTCCGAGTGTGCGCAGCGACAGATTGACGAAGGTGTGGTGCACCGTGTTCCGCAGCCGCTCGAGCTGCCCGGTGAGTTCCGCCACCCGGACCTGGAGTTCGGCCCGCTGGAGCGTGAGGGCCTCGCGGCCGGCGATCAGCTCGCCGCGCTCGGTCTGCATGCTCTCGAGCCGGCCGGTGACATCGTGGTGCAGCCCGTGCAGCTTGCCGTGCAGGGCGTTGATGGACCGTACGACCTGGGCGAACTCGTCGTTGCGCCCGGTGTAGCGGACCGGTTCGGCGGTCTCGGGCTCGGAGGCGATGCGGCCTGCCCCGATCCGCAGGACGGCGAGCGGCTGGGTGAGCGTGCGGGCGACGGCGGTGGAGACGCCGATGGCGACCAGCAGGCAGCCGCCGAGCAGGGCGAGACGGAGCTCCAGCGCGGTGACGTCGTCGTCGCGCAGCGCTTCCAGTCGCTTGACCTGTGCGGTGCCCAGCGCGGACTCGACTCCGCGCATGCGGTCGATCCGGGCGGAGAGCGCCGCCTCGACCTTCCCGGGGTCGGCTCCCCGGTCGGCGTCGGACAGCTCCGGGCGGTCGGTGAAGCGGGTGAGGTACTTCTCCGCGCTGGTGACCTCGGAGCCGGTGACCGTGGAGGCGAGCTTGTCCCGGGCGGAGGGCCCGGCGGCCTGGTCGAACTCGGCGAGCGAGGCGAGCTCGCGCACCCGTGCCTGCTGGGCGGCGGCGCTCAGCTCGTCACGGTTGCGGTCGCCCTCACTGTCGCCCCCGTCCTGGCTCTGGACGGGCAGACCGGTGAAGGGGTCGATCTGCTCCTGCTGCGGCTTCGTGCCGGGCACGGCGAGCGCGGCCAGCAGCAGCCCCCTGGTGGCGGAGGCCTGTTCCACGGCGCCGCCGAGGGCGAGCGGTGCCCGGGTGGCGTCGGCGGCACGCGGCGGGGTCTTCTCCGCGAGCTCGTCGGCGAGGTCGTGGAGTTTGGCGATGACCTCGGAGTACGCCTGGTACGCCTCCATCGCCGAGCCCTTGCCGGTGAGGGCGGTCCGGCGGAGCGAGGGGATGGTGGCGAGGTCCCTGCGCAGTGCGGCAGGGGCGGCCTCCCGGATCTCGTCCACCTGTTGGTCGACGCGGGCAGCGGGGCTCGTCGTGCCGTCCTTGCCGTCCTCGTCCTCACGGCCGCCCGCGATGTGGGCGGTGACCTCGTCGCGCTCGTCCGCGAGGGAGTGCGCGAGGGTGATCGCCTGCTGGTTCAGCTCCGCGAGCGTGACCAGCCGCTGGGACTCGTTGAGATCGGAGGACGCGCCGAGGGCCGCAGGGGCGCCCGCGGCGATGACGGTGATCCCTACGACCGCAACGCCGGCGACGAGCCGGCTGCGTACCCGTACGGTCCGCTTGGAGGCACCCGCCGCCTGAGGCATCGCCCCGGACTCCTCGCGCGTGCTGTCCTTGCTCCGAGGCCGCTTCTTCTGCACCGGTGCTCGCAATCTTGACTCGTCCGCCCTTGAAGCAGAGGTGACGCACGGTCACGTGAATGGACACCCCGCCCATTTGTGCGCCGTACGGCTTCCGACCATTCCAGCGCTTTTGAGAGGGGGCCGTGCATCAACCGCTCCGCCACTCGAACGAGTGAACCGCACTCCGGAGTTGGCGAACAAGTCTCCCCACAGGCGCGGCAGGGCATGCACGGACCACCGGGTGGAACTTCGGGCCAGGCTTTGGCAGTATGCCCGCCCGCATATGCACGGAGCCCTGGATTCCGCCATCGAGGGCCGCCTGACCTGCTGGTACGGTCCAACCAGGGGATCGTGCAGGCCCCGTGAAGACATCGTGCAGACTGGCCGGATGCGTATCGAACTCGCCACCGAGCCGGGCAGCCCCGAACGCCCCAACGAGGACTGGGCATCGACCGCCGTCCCTGCAGCGGGCCAGGGTGGCGCCCTCGTTCTGCTGGACGGCGTCACGCCGCCCCTGGGCAGTGACGGCTGTGTGCACTCGGTTCCGTGGTTCACCGCGCGGCTCGGAGGCGCCTTGGCCGAACTGTCCGCTTCGCGGCGGGATCTGACACTGACCGAGATCCTCTCGGCGTCCATCCGGCGCACCGCCGACACACACCGTTCCCTGTGTGACCTTTCTCACCCGCGCACGCCTCAGGCGACGGTGGTCCTGGCGCGTTGGGACCACGAGCGGGTCGAGCACCTGGTGCTCTCCGATTCGGTCCTGCTCGTCGAGGCGCCCGACGGCACGGTCCGTCCGCTGCTCGACGACCGTCTCGACCGGCTGCCGCCGGGCTCGCTCGCCTCGGAGGAGATCGCGGACGCGCGCGCACGGAACAAGGAGGGCGGCTTCTTCACGGCGGCCGCCGACCCCCTGGTGTCGTCACGCGCGGTGACCGGCGAGACCCCCCGGGCGGAGGTCCGGGCGCTGGCGGCGCTGACCGACGGGGCGAGCCGCTGGACGGAGAAGTTCCGGGAGGGCGACTGGACGGCCGCCCTGAGGGTGCTGCGCAAGGAGGGGCCGCAGGGGCTGATCGGCCGGGTCAGGGAGCTGGAGCGGGCCGACACCGACCGCGTGTACCTGCGTCGCGGCAAGACGCATGACGACGCGACCGCGCTCCTCGTCGAGCTGTAGCGATCCCCGTCGGAGACGGCCGGCACCGTCCGGCGCCGGCCGTCCGGGGCCTCACTCCTCGGCGCGCTCGTTCAAGTGGTGCAGCAGGCGCGCCAGTTCCGCCACCTCGGCCCGGTCCCAGCCCGCGAGCTTGCGGGCGTACCGGCCCCGACGGGCGTCCCGGACGCTCCGGAAGCGCGCGAGACCATCCTCCGTGAGGTGGACGAGCGAGGCGCGGCCGTCCGCCGGGTCGGTCTCCCGCGCCACCAGGCCGAGACCCTCCAGAGCCCGCAGCTGGCGGCTCATGGTCGCCTTGCCCACTCCGAAGTAGGCGGCGAGATCCGTGGCTCGCTGCCGCCCCGCCGACTCCAGCCGTACGAGAAGCCCGTAAGCCGCGGCTTCCAGATCCGGATGGACCTCGCGGGCCATTTCCCCCGAGTTGGCCCGCGCCCGGCGCAGAAAGACAGCCAGCTCCCGCTCCAGGGCGAGGAACTCATGGTCCACACCACTTCCGGCCGTCGCACCGGGTTCACCGCCGCTTCCGCTCCCGTGCACGTCAGCACCCCTCATACGCTTTCCCGCCGATGAAACTTTCTTTCAACTCCGGCCATCGCCGCAGCTGGGCCAGTATTTCGCAGGCGTAGACCTCCGGCAGTGGCCAGGCCCCCTTCCGGAGCGCGGGTCTACGTGCGTAGCTTCGTGAGTGCCGCGGATGGCATGTCCACACCACGGCGCACGCACCGCAGGAGTGTCCCGCACCCGCTCCTGGGCCATGAGCTCCCCCACCGAGCCTCGGAGGCACGCAATGCCCGTGCACAGATCCGGAACCGCAGCACCCCGCCGCCCCCACCTCTTCGCGGCAGGCACCATCCTCGCCGCCCTCGCCCTTCTGCTCGCACTGCCCGGCCTGGCGTCCGCCGCCGGCACCGCCGTCCCCGACCGGGGTACGGCGAGGATGGGTCAGGGCGTGATCGCCCATGACGGCCAGGGCGGCGGCAGCCCGACGGGCACGAACGCCGTCCAGACCGAAGGCGTGGACGTCAGCAGCCACCAGGGCGACGTCGCCTGGTCGACCCTGTGGAACAGCGGCGTGAAGTGGGCCTACGTCAAGGCCACCGAGGGGACGTACTACAAGAACACGTACTTCACGCAGCAGTACACCGGCTCCTACAACGTCGGCATGATCCGCGGCACTTACCACTTCGCCACTCCTGACACGACCAGCGGCGCCGCCCAGGCGAACTACTTCGTGGACAACGGCGGAGGCTGGTCCAGGGACGGCAGGACACTGCCCGGCGTCCTGGACATCGAGTGGAATCCGTACGGCGCGCAGTGCTACGGCAAGACCCAGGCCGGCATGGTCGCCTGGATCCGCGACTTCGTGAACACCTACAAGGCGCGCACCGGACGCGACCCCGTGATCTACACCGCGACCAGCTGGTGGAAGGACTGCACGGGCAACAACGCGGGCTTCGGCGCCACCAACCCGCTCTGGGTGGCCCGTTACAACACCACGGTCGGCGAACTCCCGGCCGGCTGGAGCTATTACACGATGTGGCAGTACACGTCGTCGGGCCCCACCGTCGGCGACCACAACCACTTCAACGGCGCGCTCGACCGCGTGGTGGCGCTCGCGAACGGCTGACCCTCGCACGACGCAGCGCCGAGCCCCGGTGACGAGCCCCAGGTCACCGGGGCTCAGCGCTGTGCCACACCCCACTATGCACTCCGCGTATACACGCTATGTATAGTCGCGCCGTGCCGCACCGCCGGTGTGTGGCCGAGCGATGGGGAAGTGACGCGCCGTGTCTGTTGTGCCCGGAAAGATGACGCCGTTCGGTTCAGGGTTGGCCGCCGCCCTGGTGACGGTGCTCACACTGACGCTCGGAGGCTGCGCGATGCAGACCACGGCTCCCGGATCCGCGCGGGCCGACGCCGCCTCCGACGCCAAGGGGTCGTTCGGGCCGGTGGACTGCCGCAAGGCCAAGTGCATCGCGCTGACGTTCGACGCGGGGCCGGCCGAGGACACCCCGCATCTCCTGGACGTACTCAAGGAGAAGAGGGTGCCGGCCACGTTCTTCCTGCTGGGCAGGAACCATGTCCTGAAGCACCCCGAGACCGTGCGGCGGATCGAGGCCGAGGGGCACGAGGTCGCCAATCACACCTGGTCGCACGAGATCCTGACCGGGAAGAAACCCGAGGAGATACGGGCCGAGCTGGAGAAGACCCAGCTCGCGATCGAGAGGATCACCGGGAAGAAGCCCCGGCTGATGCGCCCTCCGCAGGGCCGCACCGACGACACCGTCTCCGGGGTCTGCGAGGAGCTCGGGCTGTCGCAGGTCCTGTGGAGCGCGACCGCCAAGGACTACTCCACGAACGACTCCGCGCTGATCAGGAAGCGGATACTCGACCAGGCCGGCAAGGACGGAATCATCCTGCTGCACGACATCTACAAGGGCACGGTCCCCGCGGTGCCGGGCATCATCGACACGCTGAAGGAGCGGGGCTACACCTTCGTGACCGTCCCTCAGCTGATGGCACCGGCGGAGCCCGAGCCCGGCACGGTGTACCGCCCCTGACCGGCCCCGGCACGCGGAACGGCCCGCCCTCCCGAAGGAGGGCGGGCCGTCCGTACCGGCCGTCGGCGTGATGCCACGTCCGTCACAGCGTGACGCCTACGCGGCGGCCGGGATCCTGTCCTGCGCCCTGGCCGCGGCCGGCGCCAGCGCGATCTCCAGCACCTGGCGGACATCGGTGACCGGGTGGACCTCCAGGGTGTCGAGGACCTCGGCCGGGACGTCGTCCAGGTCGGCCTCGTTGCGCTGGGGGATCACCACTGTGGTGATGCCCGCGCGGTGGGCGGCCAGCAGCTTCTGCTTCAGACCGCCGATCGGCAGCACCCGTCCGGTCAGCGACACCTCACCGGTCATCGCCACGTCCGTACGGACCAGCCGCCCGGAGAGCAGCGAGGCCAGCGCGGTCGTCAGGGTGATGCCGGCGCTCGGGCCGTCCTTGGGGACCGCGCCCGCCGGGAAGTGGATGTGCACACCCCGGTCCTTGAGGTCCGCGACGGGAAGCTCCAGCTCCGCACCGTGCGAGCGCAGGAAGCTCAGGGCGATCTGCGCGGACTCCTTCATCACGTCGCCGAGCTGACCGGTCAGAGTGAGTCCGGACGCCCCGGTCTCCGGGTCGGCCAGCGACGCCTCGACGAACAGCACGTCGCCACCCGCTCCGGTCACCGCCAGCCCGGTGGCCACGCCCGGCACCGCGGTGCGGCGCTCGGCGGGGTCCTGGGCGGACTCGGGTACGTGGTGCGGCCGGCCGATCAGGCCCCGCAGGTCCTGCTCCGACACCGTGAACGGGAGGTCCCGGTCACCCAGTTCGTGCTGGGCCGCGACCTTGCGCAGCAGCCGTGCGACGGCCCGCTCCAGATTCCGCACCCCGGCCTCCCGGGTGTACTCACCCGCCAGCTTGCGCAGGGCGGACTCGTCCAGGCCGACCTCGTCCTTCTCCAGACCGGCCCGCTCCAGCTGGCGCGGGAGCAGGTGGTCACGGGCGATGACGACCTTCTCGTCCTCGGTGTAGCCGTCCAGCGTGACCAGCTCCATGCGGTCGAGCAGGGCCTCCGGAATGGATTCGAGGACGTTGGCCGTGGCCAGGAACACGACGTCGCTGAGGTCGAGTTCGACCTCCAGGTAGTGGTCGCGGAAGGTGTGGTTCTGCGCCGGGTCGAGCACTTCGAGCAGGGCGGCCGCCGGGTCGCCCCGGAAGTCCGAGCCGACCTTGTCGATCTCGTCGAGCAGGACGACCGGGTTCATCGAACCGGCCTCCTTGATCGCCCGGACGATGCGTCCCGGCAGCGCGCCGACGTACGTACGCCGGTGGCCCCGGATCTCCGCCTCGTCCCGGACACCGCCGAGAGCGACCCGGACGAACTTGCGCCCCATGGCGTGCGCCACGGACTCGCCGAGCGAGGTCTTTCCCACGCCGGGCGGACCGACCAGCGCGAGCACGGCACCGCCGCGCCGGCCGCCGACCACACCGAGCCCGCGGTCGGCACGCCGCTTGCGCACCGCGAGGTATTCGGTGATGCGCTCCTTCACGTCCTGCAGGCCCGCGTGTTCGGCGTCGAGGATCTCCTGCGCACCGCGGATGTCGTACGCGTCCTCGGTCCGCTCGGTCCAGGGGAGCTCCAGGACGGTGTCCAGCCAGGTCCGGATCCAGGACCCCTCGGGGCTCTGGTCGGAGGCGCGCTCCAGCTTCTCGACCTCCTTGAGAGCGGCCTCGCGGACGTTCTCGGGAAGGTCGGCGGCGTCGACGCGCGTCCGGTAGTCGTCGGACTCGTCCGCGCCGGAACCGGGCTCACCGTTCAATTCGGAGAGCTCCTTGCGCACCGCGTCGAGCTGGCGCCTCAGCAGGAATTCGCGCTGCTGCTTGTCGACGCCCTCCTGGACGTCCTTGGCGATGGACTCGGCGACATCCTGCTCGGCGAGGTGCTCGCCGAGCCACTGGATGGCCAGCTTCAGTCGGGCGACCGCGTCGGCGGTCTCAAGCAGCTGGACCTTCTGGGCGGTGGTGAGGAAGGGCGAGTAACCGGAGTTGTCGGCGAGGGAGGAGATGTCCTCGATCTGCTGCACCCGGTCCACGACCTGCCAGGCACCGCGCTTCTTCAGCCAGCTGGTCGCGAGGGCCTTGTACTCCTTGGCCAGCTCGGCGGCCGAGCCGGGCAGGGGGTCGGGCAGGGATACGTCGATCCGGGTGCCCTCCACCCACAGCGCGTTGCCGGGCCCACTGGTCCCGGCACCGATCCGCACCCGGTCACGGGCCCGGATGAGGGCGCCAGGGTCCCCGTCCGACAGCCGTCCGACCTGCTCCACGGTGCCCAGGACACCGGTCCCGGTGTAGTTCCCGTCGATACGCGGCACGAGCAGAACCTCGGGCTTGCCGCCCCCGGGCCGCGCGACGGCCTGGGCGGCCTCCACGGCGGCGCGCACCTCCGCGTCCGACAGGTCGAGCGGCACCACCATTCCGGGCAGTACGACCTCGTCGTCGAGCGGCAGCACAGGCAGGTCGATCGGCGTGGACGCCTTGGACGCATTGGATCCTGCAGTCATGATCTCCCCTTCGGCAGGCAAGTTGAGCTATGTGGGCTCAATGCTTGTGAGCCTTGCAATGTTCCCCATGCTGCGTTCGCTCTCAGCGATCAGCGTCCCGGCCACGCTCCCACCTGCGAAGCTCCGCGTATGGGCGAGACGACCGGCACCGAGGACAAAGGGCTCGCGGCGGACGGGACGATCCGCCGCGAGGGCTCGCTGAAACACGTACACGCGGACTTCGCCCCGGTGGTCGAAGCGGCCCGCGTCCGCATCACCGAGGCGTTCGGCCCCGAGCGGCTGCACAGCGCCTACCTCTACGGCAGCATCCCGAGGGGCACGGCCATTCCCGGCGTGTCCGACCTGGACCTGCTGGTCGCCCTGCACGACGGGCCCACCGGCCCGGACAGGGCGGCGGCGGAGGAGACCGGGGCCGCCCTGGACTCCGCCTTTCCCGTGATCGACGGCGTCGGCCTGCTCCTCTCTCCCGTCCGGACGCTGTTGAGCGAGGCGGAACGCGACGACGGGGGGTTCTTCATCGCCTGCCTGTGCACACCGTTGCTGGGCGAGGACCTGGCCGCGCGTCTGCCCCGCTACCGCCCCACATCGCTGCTCGCCCGTGAGACGAACGGCGATCTGGCGCTCCTGGTCCCCCGCTGGCGCGCCCGCGCGGCCGGTGCCACGACGGACGAGGAGCGCATGCGGCTGAGCCGGGGCGTGGCACGCCGCCTAGTCCGGTCGGCGTTCACGCTGGTCATGCCGCGCTGGGGCGGCTGGACGAGCGATCTGCACCGGTCCGCCGAACTGTTCGCGCGCCACTACCCGGACCACCCGGAGCGCGCCTCTCAGGTCCGGGCGGCCGCCGCCACGGCGCGTACCCCGTCGCCGGAGCCGGCCGTACTGGCGATGTTCATCGAGGACCTGGGCCCCTGGCTGGCCGCCGAATACACCGCGGCCCACGGCACGAAGACACCCCGCACCGGAGAGTGAGAACGCGGAAATCGGCTGGTCGGCGAGGTCCGTGACGAGGGAAGATCAGTGGCCCGCAGGAAAGACCCGGAACCACACGCCGGAGACCGGAGACCGCGCCCATGCTGCCCGCCTCGGATGCCCACCGCCCCGTCGTCCTCGACCGGCGCGAAGGGCCCTTCGGTGAAGTCGTCCTGCGCGAGCGCGGCGAGGACTTCGAGATCATCGCCAACGGATGCTTTCTGATGGACACCTCCGACGGGCGGTCCGAGCGGCTGCTGATCGACGCGGCGCTCGCCGCCCTGCCTCCCGGCCGGCCGGACCCGTCGGTGCTGATCGGCGGGCTCGGCGTCGGGTTCTCGCTGGTGCGGGCCGCCGCCCGGCCGCGCTGGGGCCGGATCGCGGTCGTCGAGCGGGAGCAGGCCATCGTGGACTGGCACCTCGACGGACCGCTCGGCCGGATCTCCGGGGCGGCCCTCGCCGATCCGCGCACCGAGGTCCTCCGTACGGATCTCGTCGCCCACCTCCGCACGACCACGGAGCGTTACGACGCACTGTGCCTGGACATCGACAACGGCCCCGACTGGACCGTCACCCAGGACAACGGGAGCCTCTATTCGCCGGCCGGTCTCGCGGCCTGCCACGCGCGCCTGACGCCCGGTGGAGTGCTCGCCGTGTGGTCCGCGCAGCCGTCCGCCGACTTCGAGGAGGCCTTGCGGAATGCCGGATTCCACGCAGTAAGGACCGAAGAAGTAGCCGTTGCCCGAGGTGTACCGGACGTGGTCCATCTCGCACTCCGGAGCAATTGAACCCCCGCCCGGTATGCACAACCCGGTCCCACCACGGATCGGGCGTCACAAGTCCGCCGATCCGCCTCCTTCCCGTGGGTAACACCTTCACGACGGACAACACCCTGCGTAGCCGAGAGGCCTCCTCTGCCTTTACGCTGCTGACCGTCACAAGGGATCACTGACGAAATCCACAAGCGATAACCGTGCCTCCGGAGGAATGGCCTCCGCGAGAACGGGCAGGGGCGGGGCGATGGAACAGACACACACCACCCACAACGGCGTCGCGGCCACCCCCGGGGCTCAGCGCCGGGTACTGGTGGTAGAGGACGACGCGACAATCGTCGACGCCATTTCCGCCCGGCTGCGGGCCGAGGGCTTCCTGGTGCAGACCGCACTGGACGGGCCGGCGGCCGTTGACGCGGCCGAGGCCTGGCAGCCCGACCTGATGGTGCTCGACATCATGCTTCCCGGCTTCGACGGCCTGGAGGTCTGCCGTCGTGTGCAGGCCCAGCGGCCCGTGCCGGTGCTGATGCTGACCGCACGCGACGACGAGACCGACATGCTGGTCGGACTCGGGGTCGGCGCCGACGACTACATGACCAAACCGTTCTCCATGCGGGAACTGGCGGCGCGGGTGCACGTCCTGCTGCGCCGGGTCGAGCGGGCCGCACTGGCCGCGGTGACGCCGCGCAGCGGCATCCTGCGCCTCGGTGAGCTGGAGATCGACCACGCGCAGCGCCGCGTCAGGGTGCGCGCCGACGACGTCCACCTCACCCCGACCGAGTTCGACCTGCTGGTCTGCCTGGCCAACACACCGCGCGCGGTGCTGTCCCGGGAACAGCTGCTGGCCGAGGTCTGGGACTGGGCGGACGCCTCCGGGACCCGTACGGTCGACAGCCACATCAAGGCTCTGCGCCGGAAGATCGGCGCCGAGCGGATCCGCACCGTCCACGGCGTCGGCTACGCCTTGGAGACACCCGCGCCATGACGCGGCCCGGCTCCGGACTGCGGCCCTTCTCGATCAAGGCCAAGCTGGGCACGCTCGTGGTGGTCTCCGTGTTCATCACGACCGGGCTGCTCATCGTCGCTCTGCGGACCAGGACCGAATTCCGGTTCATCACGGTCTTCTCGGTGATCGCCACTCTGCTGATCACCCAGTTCGTGGCACACGGTCTGACCGCGCCGCTGGACGAGATGCGTGCCGTCGCACGGTCGATCTCGCACGGCGACTACACGAGACGGGTGAGCGGCGCCGGGCGGCGTGACGAGCTCGGCGACCTGGCGCAGACGATCAACCGCATGGCGGACGATCTGGAGGCGGAGGACCGGCACCGCAAGGAACTGGTGGCCAACGTCTCCCATGAGCTGCGCACACCGATCGCGGCGCTCAGAGCCGTCCTGGAGAACGTGGTGGACGGGGTGTCCGCCGCGGATCCGGAGACGATGCGTACGGCGCTCAAACAGACCGAACGCCTGGGCAGACTGGTGGAGACCCTGCTGGACCTCTCCCGGCTGGACAACGGCGTGGTGGCGATCAAGGCGCGCCGCTTCGAGGTCTGGCCGTACCTGTCGGGCGTCCTCAAGGAAGCGAATCTCGCCGCCTCGCAGCGCCGGCTCTCCTCCGGTTCGGGCAATCACTCGCGTACCGACGTCCATCTGCATCTCGACGTCTCGCCACCCGAGCTGACGGCGCACGCGGACGCGGAACGCCTGCACCAGGTGGTCGCCAACCTGATCGACAACGCCGTGAAGCACAGCCCGCCGCACGGCCGGGTCACGGTGCTGGCGCGGCGCGGGGAGTATCCCGAGTCGCTGGAGCTCGAGGTCATCGACGAGGGGCCCGGCATCCCGGAAGCGGAGCGCCACCGGGTCTTCGAGCGCTTCAACCGCGGCCAGGCCCCGTCCCCGCACGGCCCGGGCAGCGACGGCGGTACGGGGCTGGGGCTCGCAATCGCCCGATGGGCGGTGGATCTGCACGGCGGCCGGATCGGGGTGGCCGAATCCGCCCGTGGGTGCCGCATCCAGGTCACCCTTCCGGGGGACGTACGAACGCAGGGTTGACCCTGCGTTCGAAGCGGAGGGACTCATTTCTCCTCCCGTCCGGGAAAGAGATACGGTCCAGGGGGCCGTAGCACTGGCCTCGCGTACCCGAAGGGCAGTGGAACCCTGCTTGTTTCCCGCCATTTCATGCGCCGAAACCCGGCTTCCGATGTGATGTGCACGACGAAGACCGGCCCGGCCTGCACGTAACGGCTCGGGAGGCGTAGCCTTGATTTCCGCTGTCCATCACCTTGTGAAGCGGAAGAGGGCGGTTGCCGCCGTGTCGTCTCAGTCCCCCAGTAACTCGAGCATCTCGACCGATCAAGAAGCAGGCTCCGGGTCCAACCCGGCCGCCGCTTTCGGCCCCAATGAGTGGCTCGTCGACGAGATCTACCAGCAGTACCTCCAGGATCCCAATTCGGTCGACCGTGCCTGGTGGGACTTCTTCGCCGACTACAAGCCGGGTACGTCCGGCACGGCGGACAAGCCCGTCCCCGCACCTGCGGGAGCGGTGACCCCGGCTCCGGCCGCCACCGCTACGAACACGGTGAACAACGCCGCCCCGGCCCAGCCCGCGGCGCAGGCTCCGGCCGCAGCCCCGGTGGCCCCGGCCAAGCCCGCGGCAGCCGCTCCGGCAGCTCCGGCAGCTCCGGCAGCTCCGGCGAAGGCTCCCGCCGCCCCTGCCAAGGCCGCGCCCGCGAAGGCGGCCCCGGCGCCCGTGAAGGCGGACGCCCCGGCCGAGGCCCCCGCCGGCCCGGAGTACGTGACGCTGCGCGGCCCCTCGGCCGCCGTCGCGAAGAACATGAACGCCTCCCTGGAACTGCCGACGGCCACGTCCGTCCGCGCCGTGCCGGTGAAGCTGCTCTTCGACAACCGCATCGTCATCAACAACCACCTGAAGCGGGCCCGCGGCGGGAAGATCTCCTTCACGCACCTCATCGGGTACGCGATGGTGCAGGCCCTCAAGGCCATGCCGTCGATGAACAACTCCTTCGCGGTGAAGGACGGCAAGCCGACCCTGGTCAAGCCTGAGCACATCAACCTCGGTCTGGCCATCGATCTGGTGAAGCCGAACGGCGACCGCCAGCTCGTCGTCGCGGCCATCAAGAAGGCCGAGACGCTCAACTTCTTCGAGTTCTGGCAGGCCTACGAGGACATCGTCCGCCGTGCCCGCGTCGGCAAGCTCGGCATGGACGACTTCTCCGGTGTCACCGCCTCGCTGACCAACCCCGGCGGCATCGGCACCGTGCACTCGGTGCCCCGCCTGATGCCCGGACAGGGCCTCATCATGGGCGTCGGCGCGATGGACTACCCGGCGGAGTTCCAGGGCACCTCGCAGGACACCCTGAACAAGCTGGGCATCTCGAAGGTCATGACCCTGACCTCGACGTACGACCACCGGGTCATCCAGGGTGCCGCGTCCGGCGAGTTCCTGCGCGTCCTGGCCCAGCTGCTGCTCGGCGAGAACGACTTCTACGACGAGATCTTCAAGGCGCTGCGCATCCCCTACGAGCCGGTCCGCTGGCTCAAGGACATCGACGCCTCGCACGACGACGACGTCACCAAGGCCGCGCGGGTCTTCGAGCTGATCCACTCCTACCGGGTCCGCGGTCACGTGATGGCCGACACCGACCCGCTGGAGTACCGCCAGCGCAAGCACCCCGACCTGGACATCACCGAGCACGGCCTCACCCTGTGGGACCTGGAGCGCGACTTCGCTGTCGGCGGTTTCGCCGGCAAGACGATGATGAAGCTCCGCGACATCCTCGGCGTCCTGCGTGAGTCGTACTGCCGCACCACCGGCATCGAGTTCATGCACATCCAGGAGCCGAAGGAGCGCAAGTGGCTCCAGGACCGGGTGGAGCGTCCGCGCCCGGCTCCGGAGCGCGAGGAGCAGCTGCGGATCCTGCGCCGCCTCAACGCCGCCGAGGCGTTCGAGACGTTCCTGCAGACCAAGTACGTCGGCCAGAAGCGCTTCTCGCTGGAGGGCGGCGAGTCCGTCATCCCGCTGCTCGACGCGGTCATCGACTCCGCCGCCGAGGCCCGCCTCGACGAGGTCGTCATCGGCATGGCCCACCGCGGCCGGCTGAACGTCCTGGCGAACATCGTCGGCAAGTCGTACGCGCAGATCTTCCGGGAGTTCGAGGGCAACCTCGACCCGCGGTCGATGCACGGCTCCGGCGACGTCAAGTACCACCTGGGCGCCGAGGGCACCTTCACCGGCCTGGACGGCGAGCAGATCAAGGTCTCGCTGGCCGCCAACCCCTCGCACCTGGAGGCCGTCGACCCGGTCCTCGAGGGCATCGCCCGCGCCAAGCAGGACATCATCAACAAGGGCGGCACGGACTTCACGGTCCTGCCCGTCGCGCTCCACGGCGACGCGGCCTTCGCGGGCCAGGGCGTCGTCGCCGAGACGCTCAACATGTCGCAGCTGCGCGGCTACCGCACCGGCGGCACCGTGCACGTGGTGATCAACAACCAGGTCGGCTTCACCGCCGCCCCGGAGTCCTCGCGCTCCTCGATGTACGCCACGGACGTGGCGCGCATGATCGAGGCGCCGATCATCCACGTCAACGGTGACGACCCGGAGGCCGTGGTCCGCGTCGCGCGGCTCGCCTTCGAGTACCGGCAGACGTTCAACAAGGACGTCGTGATCGACCTCATCTGCTACCGCCGCCGCGGTCACAACGAGGGCGACAACCCGGAGTTCACCAACCCACAGATGTACACCCTGATCGACAAGAAGCGCTCGGTGCGCAAGCTCTACACCGAGTCCCTCATCGGTCGCGGCGACATCACGCTGGAAGAGGCCGAGCAGGCACTCCAGGACTTCCAGGGCCAGCTGGAGAAGGTCTTCGCGGAGGTCCGCGAGGCCACCTCGGCGCCGTCCCAGCCGCATGTCCCGGACGTGCAGGCGGAGTTCCCGGTCTCGGTGGGCACCGCGGTCTCCTCGGAGGTCGTGAAGCTGATCGCCGAGTCCCAGGTCAACATCCCCGACGGCATCACGGTGCACCCGCGCCTGATGCCCCAGATGCAGCGCCGCGCCGCTTCGGTGGAGAACGGCACGATCGACTGGGGCATGGGCGAGACCCTGGCCATCGGCTCGCTGCTCATGGAGGGCACCCCGGTCCGGCTCGCCGGCCAGGACACCCGCCGCGGCACCTTCGGCCAGCGTCACGCGGTGCTCGTCGACCAGAAGACCGGCGAGGACTACACCCCGCTGCTCTACCTCTCCGACGACCAGGCCCGTTACAACGTCTACGACTCGCTCCTCAGCGAGTACGCGGCGATGGGCTTCGAGTACGGCTACTCGCTGGCCCGCCCGGAGTCCCTGGTGATCTGGGAGGCCCAGTTCGGCGACTTCGTCAACGGCGCCCAGACCGTCGTCGACGAGTTCATCTCCTCGGCCGAGCAGAAGTGGGGCCAGACGTCCGGCGTCACCCTGCTGCTCCCGCACGGCTACGAGGGCCAGGGCCCGGACCACTCGTCCGCCCGCCCGGAGCGTTTCCTGCAGATGTGCGCGCAGGACAACATGACGGTCGCGATGCCGACCCTCCCGTCGAACTACTTCCACCTCCTGCGGTGGCAGGTGCACAACCCGCACCACAAGCCGCTGATCGTCTTCACGCCGAAGTCGATGCTCCGCCTCAAGGCGGCCGCGTCGAAGGTCGAGGAGTTCACCACCGGCGGCTTCCGCCCGGTGATCGGCGACGAGACGGTCAAGGCCGAGTCGGTCCGCAAGGTCGTCTTCGTCTCCGGCAAGCTCTACTACGACCTGGACGCCGAGCGCGAGAAGCGCGGCGACACGGAGACGGCGATCATCCGTCTGGAGCGTCTGTACCCGCTGCCGGGTGCGGAGATCCAGGCCGAGATCGCCAAGTACCCGAACGCCGAGAAGTACCTCTGGGCCCAGGAGGAGCCGGCGAACCAGGGTGCGTGGCCGTTCATCGCGCTCAACCTGATCGACCACCTGGACCTGGCCGTCGGCGCCGATGTGCCGCACGGTGAGCGCCTGCGCCGCATCTCGCGTCCGCACGGCTCGTCCCCGGCGGTCGGCTCGGCCAAGCGCCACCAGGCCGAGCAGGCCCAGCTGGTCGCCGAGGTCTTCGAGGCCTGATCAGCGGCTGTACGTCACCGGAGGGCCCGGCCCCGCGAGATCTTCGCGGG